>JAOMSY010000120.1 GCA_028355575.1 Francisellaceae bacterium
CCATTCATTTGGAATTAGAAAAGCAACTAAGTGAGTTTTTTGAGTTTGAAGACACCATTGTTTATCCTTCTTGTTTTGATGCGAATGCAGGTTTATTTGAAACGATTTTAACGAAAGAAGATGCAATTATTAGTGATGAGTTAAATCATGCAAGTATCATTGACGGGGTACGTTTGTGTAAGGCAATGCGCTTCCGTTACAAAAATAATAATATGGAAGATTTAGAAGCTAAGCTTAAAGAAGCGGATGAGGCGGGTGCTAGATTCAAGCTTATTGCAACTGATGGTGTTTTTTCAATGGACGGCATCATTGCCAATTTGAAAGGTGTGTGTGATTTAGCTGATAAATATAATGCTATCGTCATGGTTGATGACTCACATGCTTCTGGTTTTATCGGTAAAAATGGGAAAGGATCTATTGAACATTGTGGTGTAATGGGTCGCGTTGATATTCTAACAGGTACATTGGGTAAAGGCCTTGGCGGTGCATCAGGAGGTTACACTTGTTCTAAGCGTCAGGTTGTAGATGTACTTAAGAATCTATCGCGTCCATATTTATTCTCAAACTCACTTGCGCCTATTATTGCGCATACTTCTGTCAAAGCATTAGAAATTACGCGCAGAGCTGATGACTTAAGAGAAAAGTTACAAGCTAACCAAGAACGTTTTCGTTCTAAAATGACAGAAGCTGGTTTTGATTTGATTCCTGGGGAGCATCCAATTATTCCAGTAATGCTTTACGAGGAGAAAAAGGCTGCAGCTTTAGCAGAGAAGCTTTTAGATTATGGCATTTATGTTATTGCATTCTCATACCCAGTTGTACCTAAAGGTAAAGCAAGAATTCGCACACAAATGTCAGCAGCGCATAGTTTTGAGCAGATTGATAAGGCAGTGGATAGCTTTACTAAATCGGCAAAAGAATTAGGTTATTTATAATCACGATAAGGATTTAGTCATGAAAGCACTTTCAAAACTCAAAGCTGAACCAGGTATTTGGATGGTTGACGCTGAAGTACCTAAAATAGGTCATAATGATGTCTTAATAAAAGTGATTAAGACTGCAATTTGTGGTACTGATCTCCATATTTACAAATGGGATGAATGGGCGCAAAAAACCATACCAGTGCCCATGATTGTTGGTCATGAATTTGTAGGTGAAATTGTTGAGCTGGGTGCAGAGGTTAAAGGCTTAAAAGTTGGAGATAGAGTTTCAGGAGAAGGTCACATTGTATGTGGACATTGCCGAAACTGTAAAGCAGGCAAACGTCATCTCTGTCGTGAAACAATTGGCGTTGGCGTAAATCGTCAAGGTGCTTTTGCAGAATATTTATCTATCCCAGCAGTGAATGTATTTAAAATACCAGACGGTATCTCTGATGACTTAGTAAGCATGTTTGACCCATTGGGTAATGCGGTACATACGGCATTATCATTCGATTTAGTAGGTGAAGATATTCTGATTACTGGTGCAGGTCCAATAGGCATAATGGCAGTTAAAATTGCAAAACATGTTGGTGCAAGAAGAATTGTAATAACAGATGTAAACGAATACAGATTGCAAATGGCTAAAGATATGGGGGCAACAGTTGCTCTAAATATTGCGCCATATAAAACAGATAAAGAGTTAGATGCCAAGCTGAATGAAGTCATGCATAGTATTGGTATGTACGAAGGCTTTGATGTTGGGTTAGAAATGTCAGGTCATCCAGGCGCTATCTCGATGATGATTCGCTTTATGAATAATGGTGGGAAAATGTCACTGCTAGGTATTTCAGGTGGTGATATTACGCTACCTTGGAATGATATCATTTTCAAAGGCTTGGTGATGAAAGGTATCTATGGTCGTGAGATGTTTGAGACCTGGTATAAAATGTCAAGCATGATTCAAGCAGGTATGGATGTATCAGGTGTTATTACGCATCATTATAAAGTTGATGATTTTCTTGAAGGTTTCGAGGTTATGAAATCTGGTCAGTGTGGTAAGGTAATATTAGATTGGACTTAAAATGCAAAACATTGGCTTTCTAATATTTGATGGTGTTCAGCCATTAGATGTTATTGGGCCTTGGGAAGTTTTATCTATATGGTCAAATGTTCTAAAAAAACCTTATTCCCTTTATATGGTGTCAGAACACCAAGGTATTATAAATTGTGACAGTAACCTCAAGCTAGAATCACATGTGTCTTTCAAAGACTGCCCTAAATTAGATTATTTATTTGTTCCAGGTGGCAGGGGTCGAAAGACAGAAGTCCAAAATAAAAGTCTAGTTAAATTTATCCAACATCAAGCACAGACGACTAAATTAGTGCTTTCTATATGTACGGGTGTATTTTTATTAGATGCTGCGGGTTTATTGAAAGGAAAGAAAGCAACAACGTATTGGCAAGCGCTTCCTGAATTTAATCGATTAAAAGATGTTACTCTTGTTGAAAAACGTATTGTTAAAGATGGGCAAGTTTGGAGCGCTGGTGGTGTTTCAAGTGGTATTGATCTTGCCTTAGCGTTTATAAAAGATATTGATGGAATAGAATCCTACAAACAGGCTAAATTGCTTTTAGAATATTTTCCTGAAGAAGAGGCTCAAGAATATTCTCAAGATATAATTTCAACTTTACCAAAATATACAAGTGGTGATGATAATCGATTTATACCTGAATATATCAATTCAAAGAAACGATATTAAATTTCATTTTATAAAAAATTAAGGTGTATCTTCTAAGGTAGTATTAGCTGGAAGAGTCCATCTGTCGCTACCAACACTAGTATGCATTGGTTGGTTTGCGTTAAATTCATTTATAAACCCTTGGTTTTTATTGTATGCCGCCACAACATTATATGACCGACCTAGTTCAAACTGCAGGTCAAAGATATCACCAGTAACTAGTTTACGTTCAGTCTTAATTGTAATAACCTCTTCTTTATTAGATGCAGATACAATTGTAACGTTTTGTTTATTGTCTAACGGCGATCCACCTTGGATTATCATATATGGATTATTATCTTGCAGCGGTGCTGGGAAGCTTGGAAGCGTAGGTATTCCAGGATT
>JAOMSY010000121.1 GCA_028355575.1 Francisellaceae bacterium
TGATCACTATAAAAACGTATAGATTTATACATTTGTTAACTTCATAAGCCAATACCATTAACTGATAACTAATTTAGCGTTAAATAAACAATAGAGCATATAATAATAAATAAACAATTATGGTTATTTATCTTGATACAAGTTTAAGTATAGACTATAAATATATGTATATCTTAAACTAAAGGTCTTTATATGAAACCTAAAATGCTAGTATCTGAGGCAGCTCAAAGACTCGGAACGACTGTTCAAAGCGTCCATAAGAAAATAAAAGAAAATAATTTAGAGACGTTTAAAGAACATAACAGGGTTTATTTTACACACTCTACAGCGAAGCATATATTTAAATATGAATATAAGCCTTTAATATACTCATTTCAGCTTGTTAAGGGCGGTGTAGGAAAAACTGTGATTGCAACAAATTTTGCAGTTAGATCATCCCTTCTTGGCGCAAGAGTCCTTATAGTAGAACTCGATCAACAAGCAAACATAACCAGAACATTAAATGTAGATGCATCTGATAAACCAGTCATGATTGATCTTATTGCTAATGATATGGATTTTCGAGAAGGTATAGTAAATGTACATGATGGGCTTGATATAATACCAAGTCGCGTTGATAACGCCCTACTCGATAATCATTTACTTTTGGGTAGAAAAGCATTAGATAGAGTATTTACTATTCCTCTTAATAAACTTAAAAGTGAGTACGACGTTATTGTGATTGACTGTCCACCATCTATAGGCGCAGCTGTGACAGCAGCAGCTCTATCATCAGACGTTATTGTCATGCCTATCAATCCTTCTGATTATTCAATAGCAGGACTTGATATAACATTCAACGAAATTAAAAGCATGTTTGAACAGTACGATAAAAGCGCGGAGATAAAAATAGTATTTAATAAATATGATGCTAGGACTAATCTCTCATTTCAAACCATGTCAGATATTATAAAACACCCTACATATTCAAACCATATACTTCAATCATATATTAGATCACTTCAAGGTATTGAGAATATAGTATCAAGCGGTCAAAGTGTATTCGATAATTTCAAATCAACTCCTGAAAGAGAAGATTTTTCAGCGTTAACAGATGATCTATTAACGGAGGTTAAATAATGCCTAACATAAATGACATAAAAAAGTTAAGTGAGGATAATAAAAGCAAATCATTTACACCAAAAACATACAGAGCTTGGAATCAAGAACCACCAAAAACTTCTGATACCCTTAAACCAGGGAGCACTATACATGATATAAATCCAGAACAAATAAGGAACTGGGTTTTTTCAGACAGGCCTGAGCCAGAACTCGGTGACATAGCCTCTCTAGCTAAGGATATGAAAGAAAATGGCCAACAACAAGCTTGTGTTATAAGACCTGTATCAGATAACAATACTAACATTAAATATGAATTAATTATTGGCGAAAGAAGATGGCACGCATCCAAAATAGCAAATATTTCTCTTAGGTGTGAAATTAAGGACCTATCAGATCAGCAATCAGCAATTATCCAAGCAACAGAAAATGATCAAAGGAAGGATCTAAGCATGTACGCTAAAGGCATGTCCTATTCAAAGCTTATAAATGCCAATATTTTAACTCAAAAAGACCTACAAAATAAACTAAAGAAATCTCCGCAGAATATAAGCAGATTACTATCTTACTCAAAGATACCAAAAATTATTCATGATTCTATTTCAGACTGGTCGAAAGTTACACCAGGAACATCAGAAACTATAGTTAGGTTATCTAAAAAAGGAGACGATTATATTCAAGCCATTCTAACTGTTTCTGATAAAATACAGAGCAAGCGTATTGGTGAAAAATCACTTGAGAGAATTATTCAAGAGAACCTAACAAATGATAAAAGCACCCCAGTTAACAGAAAGGTATATTCTTCTGACGGAAGGCATATATTCACCTGGAGGTTAGATAATAACAACCTACCATCAATTCATTTCCCTAAAAATATAAATAATTTATTTAAGGAAGGAAAAATTAAACATGAGGAATTATCTGATGATATATCAAAAATATTAGATATTAAGTTTAAATCATTATAAATCCCGATATCGGGATAAATAAAACCCCAGTCGCCAAACTGGGGTTTTATAATTGAGCTAATCGTCATAAAACAAATTAGCAGTATCAACACCTCTAATTATATGACTGATTTCCTCTAAATGCAAATTTAACTACTACATTTAATAGGAGATAAGTAATGTCCACTATATTTCACGAAGGACGAAAAGTCCTGCGCCAAGAAATTGGCAATCCAAACTACGCAGAAATAGCTGACTTCCTCTATTTTAGAGAGAATGTTAGTAAATACACTGATTCAGATAATAATAGATTCTTTTTACTTCCGAATGTCGAGTACATCTCAAATGAGATAGGTTTTGGTAAAACTCTGGTATCTACCGCGCTTACTAAATTAGAAGATAAAGAGTTTATTAAGAAAGTAAAACATAAATGCTATGACGGGGCTGTGCGTATTAAGATTTACATCACAGATAAGTTTAAGGGTATTATGCGACAGATAGCATCATTAAGAACATCTAATCGTGCTGTTAATGATGTCTTACGTAATGACACTAATAATGGGGAGTTAGACTCACCGCAAAACGATATCTCTGATTCACCGCAAAAACCAATCTCTATTATAAAAGAAGAAGACAATAAAAGAAAAAATAATAACATGTTAGAACTTGTTACTTTTGATTTAGATTTTAAAGATGAAGATATTACTAAATTAGCTCAAGATAATAATGTTGATCCAACTTGTTTGTTTATGAATGTATTAGCGCTTAAAGAATTGAATTTATTTACTGATACTGGAAAGTTATTGAATATGGCTCTACAGCTTTGCATTGTTAACGATAACCCAGATGAACTGGTCTCTACTGATATTCATTACTCAAAACTTTACGAAGTCGTTGATTTAGAGAGGGGAGAGCTTTTAACACCTAGTCAGCATTTATATCTATCATCTATGCTGA
>JAOMSY010000122.1 GCA_028355575.1 Francisellaceae bacterium
TTACTATTTCATGATCTTTAAATTCAAATGTATATTTGAAAAATACATATTTATATAACATATCAATTGCTATGCTTAGGCGTTCGTATAGTAAGATTTTTTGTTCTTCATCCATTGAGTAAAAATACTCTTTACTAATATCAAATGTGAATGTGTCGTACATTTCTTGATATTTTTTTGTAATGATTAAAGTTAGGCTATGAGATACAGTGGAGGAATATTTTTTGTCAGGATCAATATCTTTGTAATCAATGATTTTAAATGTCGTAATTCTGTTCGGTTGAATTACCATATCACTTTGCCACAATCCGCTATGAAAATATTCCAATAATAGTTCTTTTGATAATTGGGTAATTAATTGAAATCTATTCTCATTCAAAATACGAACCCAATTAATATTTAAAATATGATCATATTTTAATAACGATTGTATGTGTATCAAGGTTTGTTTATTTAGCTGTGTATCTTTTAGGACTATATCCATGTCTTTCATGGTAAAGTCCAAAAATGAGTTAAACTGATAAGTATGCATTTATAAGCTTTTAGCCTCTCGAGTATCTTTAAGCATAGATGTAGATTATATATTCGCCTAGAATAAATATGATAAAATATTATCATATTGATATATAGACTATACTCAAAATATTCGAAGTATATAAGGACTATAAATTATGTCCCAAGCAAAATACGATGTTGTCTCTAGGGTAATACATTGGCTAGTTGCTATTGGTATTTTTACACTCATTGGTATAGGTATTTCATTTAGTTATGTAACAAATACTGAGTGTCATAACATGTTATTGTATGTACATAAATCAACTGCGTTAACGGTTTTCTTCTTAATGGTGATACGTGTATTTTGGCGCTTGAAATATATGTATATTCCGGAGTATCAACCTGAAATTTCGAATGCCAATAGGACGATTGGACATATAGCGCATATGTTAATTTATATTGGTGTTTTCATTATGATTTTTTCTGGTTGGATCGGATCTTCCGTATTAGGCTATCCTGTACCATTCTGGTTTGTGAACTTAGCGCTACCGTTACCCATTAACCCCAATTTTGGTATGATAATGTTTGAGGTTCACGAAATCACAATATGGATATTAGGGACCATTATTGCATTGCATATATTAGGGGTGATTCATCACACATTTAAAAAAGAAAAAATATTAGAACGAATGCTTTAGCTGAAAAAATTTACCAATTAATTTTTCCTTCAGGGATATATTTATTTAATAAACCTTTATATTTAGCCTCTAAAACTTCTTTAGGTGGAAGCTCGGGTAATTTTGAGTATAAGTCCGCTTTTTGAAAGGCTTTCAATAATGGTAGTAATTCCCAATCGGTATTGTTTGCAAGTTCTTGGTAAGCAAGACCACCTTGCTGTGGTGTGTGCCAAGGGTAGAATGAATGGTAACGTAATAAATAAAGCCCTTCGTATGGAATATTACTGCCTTCTTCGGCAACTTTATACACATATTCATCGTGGCCAAAGCTTATATCAACCGCATCAAATCCACAGTTTTTTTCATATTTACCGTAATGAGTTTCGGTTTCTGTATTATATGCTTCATAGTCAGGCGCAGCTTTATAAAATCCATTTGCGTAAAAGACATTTGCACTAGCAAAGGGGCAGGCAACGGGGTAGGTGTCACCGACCGTTGACCATTGGGGAAGCGCGCCATATTCTGGTAATGTCATAATTTTACCGAGATCATGAATAAAACCGGTTAATGGCAACCAAGACCAATCTGTAATATGTGAATAGAGATTATTTAGAGTTTTCTTGTCAGTATAATAATCTTGCCACTTTTTAGGGATGCTTTCCCATTCGTGATCGCGGAACAAGGTACGTATAAGCGCATTCTCTCTCAATTGAGTATCATTCTTCAAAAATTTATTTTGAGCAGCCTCAGCGGTCTGATAAGCATGTTCTATTTGAGGTAAATCATTGTCGGGATCACTTTCGTCATGCACGTTCTCTAATAGTTTAAATACCTCATAAACATCCATTTTTCCGTGCGCTAGTGCAAAATATTTTTCTTTCATTTTGCGAACATAGTCTAACGATTGGTTTGTATGCATTTCTCGATAAGTACGTTCGACACGATCTTGAAATTTACTATCGGTATAGTTTCGGAACTCTCCAAAACTATTATCTGTTTTAGCAGTCATCTTTCGCTCCTTTGTATTTTTATCCATTTTATTGTGTTTGAAATATAAACACAATCATCTAGTTTGATCTTGATCAATTTGCTGAGTAGTTTATTTTCTTGCCTAAGTCTCTGGTTTGTACGCCATGGTTCAGATTGTCTTCAATTCTTTCTAATGGCACGCCTTTTGTTTCTGGTACAAAAAAGTAAGTAATAATAAAAGCGAGTGCTGCGACACATGCGTATAAGCCAAATGTAGCAGCTACACCAAGTGAGCTTAATACAGTTAGGAAAGTTGCAGCAACCACAAAGTTAGCTAGCCATTGTATTGAAGCGACAAGACTCATACTTGCGCCACGAACATTAAGTGGGAAAATTTCAGATATAATCAACCAGAATAATGAACCGACACTTATACAGTAACCAACAATATAAATTAATAAGCAGGTCAGTGCTAAGTAAGCAGTAAAATCGCCATCAGTTTTTAATAAGTAGATCATGCAAAATAAACTGATTGAGGCCATTGCAGAACCAATTAGTAAAAATCGACGTCTACCTAATCGATCAATAAAAATAATGGTCACAATCGTCGCAGCAAAATTGACTAGTCCAAGCGCTAAAGTCATTAACATTTGAACTTCGTGCCCAACAAATCCAATATCTTTCATAATGTGTGGGCCATAATACATTACGGTATTTATGCCAAAAAACTGTTGGAAAATACCGAGGGCCAATCCAATATATAAAACTGGCCGAACTGTCTTCTGAAATATTTGGTTAAAACCTGACTTTCCAGTGTTAAGATTTTTTTCAATTGAATTTAATTCATGAACCAC
>JAOMSY010000123.1 GCA_028355575.1 Francisellaceae bacterium
CATTAATCAAGCGGGAACTAAATCATCATTAAATAGTGAAGCCGCTTCAAGTACAAATGATTGCTGGTAATAAATAGCCTATATCTATATATTTTATAAGCATTTGTTGGAAAAAATGCTGATCATTGTCTAGTCTGGTATACAGGGAATAAACGGTTTTTGGAATAAACCTGTGGCACAGAAGTCTGTATTGGGTGTTGAGCTAACTGATCAGTGTATTCGGCTTGTGTGCTTAAAATTAGCTAAAAATAAAAAATACCAAATTGAGTTTGCTGTTGAAGGTAATCTTGAGAAAGGTGCGGTTGTATCCCGTACAATTGTTAATATTGAATCAGTGGTAGAGTCATTCAGAAAATTAATTTCTCATTATAAAATTAAAAATAAGAAAGTTGCGATTGCGATTGACTCGCGCAATGTTATTTCTAAAACGGTTGAATTTGATGAATCTTTAAGTGAAAGAGACATTGAGCATCAGCTTGAATTTGACTCAGAAAAGCATATCCCTGACTCTTCAGATGATGTTTGTCTCGATTTTCAAATTCTGGGTGCATCAGAATCGAAAGCCAAGCAATCTGTTTTGGTGGTTGCTACCCATAAAGAACCAGTCGATATCTACTCTGAAATAATTGATGCCGCAGGTTTAAGTCTAGAAATAGTCGATGTGTATCATTATGTCTTATTACGAGTTTGTGAGTCTATTCAGTTTTGCGATGATTATCAATATACGGAAGATAGCTGTTTAGCCTTAGTGGATCTTGATTTTTGGCGCTCACAATTAACGATTATTGCAGATGGTAATGTTCAACTACAAGAAGATTTTAAGTTTAAAAAGAAGGTTTCAGATGCACAAGGGGTTGAAGAGGTTGTGCCTTGGTATAAGCGTCATTTACAAATTTTCAGCTCTAATAATAAAAATAGAGAAGTTGATTGTATTGTACTCTATGGTGAGAATGCAAAAATTGATGGTGTTGAGAAGTTATTTGGTTTAATAACAGGGAAGCCAGTCTACCTTGCAAATCCTTATGCTGGCATGACTAAGACAAATCCGCAGAATATTGATGAAAAATCATATAAATATCTTATATCCGCTGGATTAGCATTAAGAGAGGTAATGTCTTGATTGTTTCGGTCAATTTATTGCCTTGGCGAAATAAACGTCGTCAACAAGCAAAAAAGCTCTTTATGATCTCGTTGTTAATCAGTGCATTAGCATCTATCTGTATTGTTTTTTCAGCATGGTGGTTTTTCTCTATGCAGGTTGATAATCAAACTAAACGAAATAAGTATCTGTCTGATCAGATAGATGTTTTTAATAAAAAGATAGAGCAGATAGCGGTTATCAAAACATTAAAGGCGGATTTAACTGAGCGTATTCAAATGATCGAAGGATTACAGAATGAGCGTTCTGTAGTGGTTTATATCTTTGATATTCTGAATGATATTATACCAGATGGCGTATATTTGACTGATATGAGTAAGCGCGAGAATTCATTACAAATCATCGGTGTAACTGATTCAAATAGTCAAATCTCAAAGTTGATGCGTTCTATTAATAATGAAAAAGAAACAGCTTGGTTTAGAGGTTCGGTTCTACATGAAATTAAAAACGTTCAGAATAAATCATCTGATCGATTAAATGAGTTTCGTTTAACCTTAACGTTAGACCCATCTGAGGCATCTAATGATATGCCCTCTCAAATGAATAGTGGTGTGAAAAAGTAAATGACAGTAAAAATAAACGAAATTAACCTAGAAAATATTGATGAATGGCCAATGATCGTAAAAGGTTTTTTTGGGGTAATTGTCATTACTGCTATTGCTTGTGCTGGATATTTTTTCTTGATTCAAAGTTCTATTGATAAACTTTCTTTGCTGGAAAAAAAAGAAGATACGCTGAAGAAAGAACTTAAGACTAGCATAAACAAGACAGCAAATTTATCTGAGTATATTGGCCAAATGCAACAGCTAAGATTTATGTTTGATAGCTTATTAAGCCAGCTTCCAGATAAAAAGGAAATACCAGGCTTGTTAGAGGACATCACGTCAGTAGGGTTGAGGTCTGGTTTAGTTTTTAATCTTATTCGTCCAAGTGATGGCAAAATTACAGATTTTTATGAAACAATCTCTATTCAGATAGAAGTTGAGGGTGATTACGATCAGTTAGGTGAGTTTGTCGAAGGAATCGAAGCACTGCCAAGAATTGTAACCATTAAAGATTTCTCTGTTAACGTTATCTCTAAAGGTAAGGCAGATAGCCCTGATAATAAGCTGGTCATGAATATAACAGCAAATACCTATCGATATTTAACCATTCAAGAGCAATCAGTTCAAGCTAAGAAAAAGCTTGAAGCAAAGCTAAAAGCAAGAAAGAGATAGAGGATGAAACGTACATCTAATTACCTCGTAACTGCTTCAATTCTGGCAATTATGCTCGGATCGTCAGGGTGTACAGATTCGAACAACCAAGATTTAAAGAAGTTTATAGAAAATGCAGAAAAAAATGCGATTTCATCTCCTATCGAGAAGTTGCCAAGGCTAAAAAATTATACACCATATCAATATACATCAAAAAATTTAAGAACACCCTTTTCATTGGCTAATACTGCTGATATCGAAGATATATCTCTGCAAACAGGTATTGAGATCCCAGACCTAAATCGAACTAAAGGGGAGTTAGAAAACTATCCGTTAAGTTCATTAAAATTGGTAGGTGTGATTGAGCAGAATGGACGATATTGGGGTCTAGTTTTAAGTGGTGATCATAGAGTTGTCCATGTGGTAAAGGTTGATGATTATATCGGAATAGACCATGGGAAAATCATAAAGATTAATAAAGATGAGATGGTGGTGCGAGAGATTAAAAAAAGTCTGTCAGGCACTTGGATAGAAAAAGAAGCAACGCTAAAAATAAGCACGGATGATGAAATTAATGAAATCTCTAATCAATAATTGCGTTAAAATTTTAATTTTTATTGCTACGTCGGCAATAGG
>JAOMSY010000124.1 GCA_028355575.1 Francisellaceae bacterium
ATTTATTGGTAAATCCTTGGACGAGCTTCATTTCCCTACCAGTCATAACTTACATGTTATTGATATTATCAGAAATGATGAGTTAATAACTGTCAACCTAGATGTTTCAAAAACACGCCGACCTCAAGAAACTAAAGGCAAGTATAATCTACTACATCAGCACAAATTAGATAAACTCCTCAGACAAATCACATTAAAACCTTATGACCGGCTCTTGATTCGTTCTAACAAAAAATCACTTTTTGCGATTAAAGAATTAGAAGGCATTAATATTGGTGATCACCCAAGTTTATCTGAGCTTAAAAATTCAGAAGAAACAGTGGTACTGGAAGGTATTGTAGGGCCTGGTTCAAGGCTTATTAACCATAAACTAAATAACTCTTGGATAAGACGATTATATAATTGCCATATTTGGGCGTTACATAGACGTGGACAAATTATTCACGATAACTTTTCTGATGCACCAATAAAATTCGGAGATATTATACTCATAGAAGGGACACCTAAAAAACTTGAATCAATGTTTAAAGCAGAAGAAATTCTAAGCCTTTCAAATATTAAAAAACGTCCTTTCAAAAAGCGTTCAATGTTGGCATTGATAACGATATTTGCTGTTGTCATTCTTGCAGCATTCAATATTATGCCAATCGCATCTCTTGCTCTAATTGGCGCTACTTTTTTAATTGCAACTAAATGTATTACACCTCAACAAGCATACGAAGCAATTGATTGGCGAATATTACTTCTTATTTTTGGCATGCTGGCGCTTTCGATAGCAATGCAAAAAACCCATATTGCAGAATATGCTGTTCACTCAGTAGCAGATATTGCAAAAGAATTTGGACCTAAGGCCATTTTAGCAACGGTCTATTTAGCGACAACCATTCTAACTGAATTAATGACTAACAATGCTGTTGCGGTACTGTTAACCCCCTTAGTCCTTGCCTTGACATCACAATTGGGCTTAAACCCAACACCTTATATTGTCGCTGTTATGTTTGCAGCCAGCTCAAGCTTTGCAACACCATTAGGCTACCAAACGAATACTTATATTTATAATGCAGGTAATTATCGATTTACGGATTTCCTAAAGATTGGGATTCCAATGAATATTATTATGGTTATTGCCGCCACTTACGTTATCCCAATGTTTTGGCCTTTGCAATTAAGCTAAATACCATATTGAGACTGGTACCCTTTCATGGATGCCAAGTGTTGATCAAATTGATTACTTTGAGATGCATATTCAATAATATCTGAAAACCCAACAATATTAAGCACATTCAATCCAAACTGTTTTTTTACTTCTTGCACAGCTGAAAATTTCATATCTTTACCTTTCTCTTCTCGATCAACTGCAAGAGCAATACCAACTACTTCCGCATTTTCTTTAGATAAAATATCAATACCTTCTCTAATAGCCGTGCCAGCTGTAATAACATCATCAATGATTAAGACTTTTTTATCTGCAACTGATTCTCCAACCATAATGCCACCTTCACCGTGGTCTTTGGCTTCTTTACGATTAAATGCATAGCCGATATTCAATTTATATTTATGGTATAGGACGGAAGCCACCACAGCTGATAATGGTATCCCTTTATAGGCAGGTCCAAACAATACATCAAACTCAATTTTAGACTCGATAATTTTCTCTGCATAACAACAAGCAAGCTTATAAATTGCCTCACCTGTTCTAAATAAGCCTGCATTGAAAAAATAAGGACTAATACGCCCAGATTTTAAAGTAAATTGACCAAACTTTAATGCTTCTTGCTCTAAAGCTAATTGAATAAAATCTTTCTGATATTGCTTCATAGTAATAATTTCTCATTTGTCGAATTATTGGATATTATAATCTTATACTTACTAATTTTCTATTTTTATGGAAACTACTGCAATAATTATGATTATTATCGGCTATTTAGCTGGTTCTGTTAACTCTGCCATTATTACCTGTAAGCTGTTAGGTTTACCCTCTCCAAGAACGGTTGGCTCTGGCAACCCTGGTGCAACCAATGTTTTACGTTTAGGTGGAAAAAAAGCGGCCATTATTACGCTTACTGGAGATGCACTTAAAGGCCTATTACCTGTTTTAATTGCATATTTACTAAACTTAAGTCCTGTATATGTTGCCTGTGTCGCATTAGCTGCCATTATTGGCCATATTTTCCCAATATTCTTTGGCTTTAAAGGTGGTAAGGGTGTGGCAACTTTAATTGGTGTCATGTTTGGCTTCAGTTGGTATATTGGGCTGATATTTTTAGGCATCTGGTTACTTGTTGCTTATACAACCAAGTATTCTTCGTTATCATCTATTCTAGCAACAGTTTTGATCCCAATAGCTGTTTACTTTTTCTATGGCACTAGTCCAACCATCATATTTGGTATTATCGCCATCATTGTTGTTGTAAGGCACCATGAAAACATTCAACGCTTAATCAAAGGCACTGAAAGCAAAATTGGCCAAAAGACTAAATAAGCATATAGAAAATAACACGCCTTGAACTTGACCCCATTTTTGTCTATTACTTAATTAACTTCTTATAAAACGACATCAATGATCACCACAACCAGTGAACTAAAGGAACTAGTTCAATTATTAGAAAATGAAAAATGCATTGGTCTAGATACTGAGTTTCATTGGCGCTCTACCTATTACCCAAAGCTCTGTCTTGTTCAAATTTCAACGGATCGTGCTTGTTTTATCATTGATCCATTATCACAAGATATTGATTTAACGGTTCTCAAACCACTATTAGAAAACGAAAATATTACTAAAATATTACACGCCTGTTCACAAGATATTAAAATAATTAATTTTGAACTAAATGCAAAAATAAACCCTATTTTTGACACCCAGCTTGCTGGTGAATTCTTAGGATTATCTCACCAAGGCTCTTTACAGAAATTATTAGAAGCATTAGAAATTGCCACACTAGAAAAGTCTCAGACCATGACAG
>JAOMSY010000125.1 GCA_028355575.1 Francisellaceae bacterium
TCATCAAGCGGCGTATTTCCCCAACGGTCAATTGGGTCTAATTTAACATCCTGTGAGATTAAATATTTGATTACATCTAATGCGCCCTCGGATGCAGCATGATGCAGCGCAGTTCTTCCATCGTATCCTGGCAGATTTAAATCGACATTAGACGCCTGAAGCCTCCTTAGTTCTAGCACAGAGTTTCTGCTTGCAGCGGAACAAAGTAATATAGACTTTTCAAGTTCTACTTCATATTCACGTCTAGTTGGGTCAATCTTGGTAGAAAATACAGACATTGCATCAAATGTATGAAAATTAAATTTTTCGATGAGGCGCTTACAGAATTCCACCCCTCTACTGCTATTGCCATAACTATCAAGACGAGGCGAATATATTGCAATACCCATTACATTAGGTATCACAACCATTAGCACACCTGACACGCCACTCTTACATGGGACACCAACACTAAAGAAAAATTCACCTGAAAAATCATACATACCACAAGTACTCATCAAAGATAAAGTATTCTTCACTGTATCTGCCTTGAAAATACGCTCGTTTGTTAATGGATGAATACCAGACCGGGCTAATGTTGCAGCAGCAATCGCTAAGTTTTCACAATTCATTTCTAATGAACAGCATTGAAAGTATAAGTTAATGACACTCTGAATATTGACATGATGAGCAAATGCACCCTGTTCTCTCATCAAGTAACAAATCGCATAATTTCGGTCAGCCGTATCTTTTTCTGAAAAAAACATACTCTGATTAATATTAGGTTGGACCCCATTTGTTAAACTAGCCCATACGCTCATGATATATTCAAGACGTTCAATAATGGATGCCGACTTATTTATTAATGAACAACTCATTATCGCACCTGCATTCACCATTGGATTATGCGGTAACCCTTCTTTAGTTAAAGAAAATTCATTAAATGCCATCCCACTCGGCTCTTTCCCAACATGCCTATGGACATAGTCATCCCCATGTTCTTCAAGCGCAATCGCATAAGTAATTGCTTTACTCACTGACTGTAATGCAAATTTATCTGAAGCATCTCCCAAAGAAAATTTCTGACCATCAACAGTGCATATTGATATACCAAATTTTTCTGGATTAGCTTTTGCTAATTGCGGGATATAGGCAGCTAGCTCACCTGAGATATTTTCTTTTGTTTTATAAAAAATATCCGCAATCTCTGCAGTAAATTCAGAAAACCCTGGAATGATAAGCCTTCCACACAATACTTTATCCAATATGGATGCAGTATCTTTGAGCTTTTTGATATGTTCTAAAGGAAGATCTTCTGGCTCAGAAGATTTGAACTGAGTTAAATACTGGAAAAATTCAACGAGTCTTGGATCATCATTTGTCAAACCACTCTTTGACAATAACAACATCAACTCTGAGATATTAATCTTATTATCAGCTGAAAACAGTGAGTGAAATTGACCAAGGATATTACTTTTAGAAAAATTCAAGGCATTACCCCACCGTTGAGTTCAGTAGGGCTATGTTACATTAGAAAAAACTATTCGCCAATAACAGCAATGGCTATTTTAATTACAAGCTGTAGTACATCTCAAATTCTACTGGATTTGGTGTCATGTTAAGACGTGTAACCTCAGCCATTTTGAGTTCAATAAATGCATCTATCATCTCATCAGTAAACACACCACCTGTTGTTAAGAAACTTCTATCAACATCCAATGCATTCAATGCTTCTTCTAGAGAAGATGCAACTGTTGGAATATCTTTTAATTCTTCAGCTGGTAGGTCATACAAGTTCTTATCCATTGCATCACCTGGGTGAATTTGATTCTTAATCCCATCAAGACCAGCCATTAACATTGCTGCAAAAGCAAGGTATGGGTTAGCAGTAGAATCACCAAAACGGACTTCAATACGACGCCCTTTAGGGTTCATAACGTAAGGAATACGAATAGACGCTGAACGGTTACGAGCAGAATAAGCTAAAAGTACAGGCGCCTCAAAACCAGGAACTAAACGCTTGTAGCTGTTAGTCGACGAGTTTGTGAATGCATTCAGTGCTTTTGCATGCTTAATGATACCACCAATATAAAATAATGCCATTTCAGAAAGACCTGCATAGCCATCACCTGAAAATAAGTTTTTACCATCTTTAGCTAAAGATTGATGTACATGCATACCTGAACCATTATCACCTACAATTGGTTTAGGCATAAATGTTGCTGTTTTATCAAACATATGCGCGACATTGTGTATGACATATTTAAATTCTAACGACTCATCAGCTTTTTTAGTTAGTGTATTAAATTTAGTGCCTATCTCACATTGTCCAGCTGTTGCAACTTCATGGTGATGAACCTCAACACCATGACCAATTTCAGTCAAAATTTCACACATGGTTCCACGAATATCATGCAATGAATCAACTGGAGGAACAGGGAAATAACCACCTTTTACGACAGGACGATGACCTTTGTTTTCACCATTCTGCTTAGCATTTGATTCCCAAGCGCCTTCATTAGAATATATCTTATAAGAGCAATCTTGCATTTGAGTATTCCATTGCACGCCATCAAAAATGAAAAACTCATGCTCAGGTCCCATAAAAACTGTGTCGGCAATACCTGTTGATTTTAAATATTCTTCTGCTCTTTTAGCGACAGAACGTGGATCACGCGAGTAGCCCATCATAGTTGCAGGCTCAAGAATATCACAACGAACAATTATAGTAGGTGCTTCATAAAATGGGTCTACAATAACACTTGTAGGGTCAGGCATTAAAACCATATCGGAATCATTAATTCCTTTCCACCCAGCTATTGATGAACCATCAAACATTTTACCTTCAGCAAAAAAATCTTCATCAACACAGTCAATAGGTGACGTAACGTGATGCTCTTTACCCATTGTATCAGTGAATCTTAGATCAACAAATTGGATCTCTTTTTCTTCAATCA
>JAOMSY010000126.1 GCA_028355575.1 Francisellaceae bacterium
GGCCACTCTTCTGAGAGTTCGCGGTTAAGTTCGATGAAAACGTCTTGGTTTTCTGGCAGTTCATCTTCAGCATATATTGCGTTTACAGGACATTCAGGCTCGCATAATGCACAGTCAATACATTCATCAGGGTTAATGACAAGCATGTTGGGCCCTTCATAAAAGCAGTCAACAGGACATACTTCCACACAGTCACCAAGTTTACATTTTATACAGGATTCAGTAACAATAAATGGCATTTTATATTCCTACTATTGATTTAATTATTATCTTGAAGTGTCTGCTGACGTTTCAATTTTTGGGCATATTGTATCAGATGTTCAGAAATATCAAATCCATTAGTAAATAAAAATTGGATTGTTGTTAGATTAAAATTGGTTATTTCCCATAGCTTGCTCTTATAATTGAAGGTAGATATAGCTTGGTGTCGGCCTTTTTTACCTTTTTTTAACTCTTTAATTAGAGTTGTGGAAAAGTCAGTTGTGTATAAGTAGATTGTGACCTTTTTCTCACTAAAAGCAGCTCTTCTGTCCCCATTGAGTTGCTGTATTTGATTATGAATAGACTCTTCAGTCTGCTCATTATTTCTATTTTTAGAACTTGACTGATTATTTTCAGTAGACTGGGTTAATAATTGCTTTTTTTCATGCTCAAGTATCTTGATTTTCTGTTCGAGTGATTTGTATTTTGAAATAAGTGCTTGGTTTTGCTTCTCTAGGTGATCGATATGATCTTTCATATCTTCTTCATCATATCGTGGTTTGTTTTGATAATAAATATTTGGTGTTTGGCGTATTTTATCCTTAATGTATTGTTCCACAGTTTGCCGTATGTTTAAAACACTTTGGTCTATTTTTTCATGTGAAAAGGTTGATAAGATATTTTTAATTTCTATGGATAAATGATGTAGCAAATGATCATTCTCTGAAACATCTTTATTAGTGTTGATTTGGGGGTTAACTTCTTCTTGTGCTAATAAAATGGCTGTTGGCTTATCCTCTTTAAATAGTATCACTTTAGGTGTGATGTCAGAGTGAGTGCCTTTGCCTAGTAGTTTTTTAACCTTATCAATGGAAATATCTTCACCTTGTTTTCCAATTTCAATACATATCTCATTTATTTCTCGTTGTGATATTTTGTCTTTAGACATGTTTTTCTTCGTTACGCAGTGTTAAGACTTCATGCCCCGTTGGTGTGACAAGTATCGTATGCTCCCATTGTGCAGACAAAGATTTATCTTTGGTAACAGCTGTCCAACCATCTTTTAGAACAGTGACATTTTTTTTGCCAGCATTGATCATTGGTTCAATGGTAAATATCATCCCTTCTTTTAGTTTAATGCCACTATTTGGTTTGCCGTAATGCAATACTTGGGGTTCTTCGTGAAAACCTTCCCCAATACCGTGCCCACAAAAAGCTTCTACAACAGAAAAATTATTTTTATGAGCAATGGTTTGTATTGCGTATCCAATGTCACCAAGCGTAGTGCCTGGCTTTACAATATCAATCCCTGCCCACAAACACTCATGTGTTACTTTAATAAGTCTTTGGGCGAGTATACTAGTAGTGCCCCCAACGACAAACATCTTGCTGGTATCACCATGGTATCCGTCTTTAATTACAGTAACGTCTATATTAACACAATCCCCTTTTTTTAATTTTTTAGAACCAGGTATGCCGTGACATACAACATGATTGATGGAGGTGCATATTGATTTTGGAAAAGCGCTAGGGTCATTTTTGTTATAGCTGGGGTAATATAATGGCGCTGGTGTTGCATTTTGCTCGTTTACAATGAAGTCGTGGCAAAGTTGATCTAGCTGCTCTGTTGTAACGCCAGGCTTAACATGGGGCTCAATCATTTCCAAAACTTGGGCAGCTAATTTACCAGCAACTTTCATTTTATCTATTTGCTCAGAAGTTTTTATAATAATTGACATAGACTATTGGTAACCTTAAATTATTGTTTGTAGCACAAAGTTGTGATTGTTTCTCATATAAGAATATGGTATAAAGTCCGAGCTTTTATAGCAATCATTAATTAAGCAAAACACACATAAGTCGACACATTTTCTGGGTGCTTTATAGTTGGAAAATGGGATTTATGGAGGTCAAACCCAAGATTAAGGAATACAAAATGGTAAGTATGAGAGAAATGTTAGCTGCAGGTGTTCACTTTGGGCATCAAAAGCGTTTTTGGAACCCAAAAATGGATCAATATATTTTTGGCATTAACCATAAGATCCACATTATTGATTTAGAGAAATCATTACCGCTTTTCCACGATGCGTTGAACATAGTTAGCTCTGTTGCAGCGCGCAAAGGAAAAATATTATTTGTTGGTACTAAAAGACAAGCTCAGGACATCATTAAAGAAGAGTCAGAGCGTTGTAGTATGCCTTATGTGAATCACCGTTGGTTAGGTGGCATGTTAACAAATTATAAAACAATTCGTCAGTCTATTAAGCGTTTACGTGAATTAGAAAAAATGCAAGAAGATGGTAGTTTTGACCGTATTCTTAAAAAAGAAGCATTAACATTAACACGCGAAATGGAAAAATTAGAGCATAGCCTTGGCGGTATTAAAGATATGGGCGGTATCCCAGATCTACTAGTAGTTATTGATGCAAAAGAAGAGCATATTGCAATAACTGAAGCAAAGCGTTTAGGTATTCCTGTTGTAAGCGTTGTCGACACAAATACTGACCCGGATGGTATTGATTATATTATTCCTGGTAATGATGATGCGGTTCGTTCAATTCGTTTCTATATGAAACATTTTGCGGATACTGTTTTAAATGCGAAAGGTACTCAGGTTGTTGCTGATGCGACAGAAGAAGCAACTGAAGAATAAAAAAATTAAAGAAGAAAAGGTATTATCATGTCAATTAGTGCAAAACTAGTGAAAG
>JAOMSY010000127.1 GCA_028355575.1 Francisellaceae bacterium
GTCCTACAGAGACTATAAAGCCTCAAATTACAGACATTAAAACAATTGGTACTAATAAACACGTTGTTACATTAACGCCAATAGTTAAGAATTTTGCTCATATTTTTGGAAACTCATTACGTAGAATATTGCTCTCTAGCATACCTGGGGCGGCGATTGTTGAGGTACAGATAGATGGTGTTTTACATGAGTACTCTACACTTGATCATGTAAAAGAGGATATTGTAGAAATTTTATTAAATTTAAAAAAAGTTGCAGTAAAACTTGAAGGTGATGTTGATGAGGCATACTTAACTATTCATCATAGCCAGCCTGGGGAAGTTAAAGCTGCTGATATTCAAGTCTCAGCTAATACTAAAGTAATGAATCCTGACTTTTTGATTGCCACCCTTTCTGAAGGTGGTGACTTGGTGATGAATCTTCGAGTTTCGAAGGGTAGGGGTTACGTACCTGTTAGCCAGCTTGTTGAATCCCAGGAGTCAAGACAGATAGGTGTTATTGCACTAGATGCATCTTATAGCCCAATTAAGACTGTGTCATTTGTTGTTTCTCATCGTAAAGATGGTTCAGAAGAACTTATTCTTAATATTGAAACTAATGGCACCGTTGATATTAAAGAAGTTGTTGAACAGGCTATGACTTACTTTTATGAACAAATATCTATATTTGTAGATCTAAAAGCGCCTGTTAACCGTAAATCAGGATCAGATAAGCATGATATTGATCCTATGTTATTATCATCAGTTGATGATCTTGAGCTCACTGTTAGATCTGCAAACTGTTTAAAAGCTCAAAATGTAAAATATCTTGGAGATTTGGTTCAATTTGTGGAATCTGACTTATTGAAAGTACCAAATCTTGGTCGTAAATCTCTTAATGAGATTAAGAGTGTACTTGCTGAAAGAGGATTATCATTCGGCGTTCGGCTAGAAAATTGGCCGCCTGAACATCTTTCTAATAAGTAATAATATTAACTATAAGGAATTGCTCAATGCGTCATCAAAAAATCGGAAGAAAATTAAATATGAACAGTAGCCATAGAAAAGCTGTGTTCAGAAACATGTCTATTTCACTTATTAAACATGAAATAATTAAAACTACCTTGCCTAAAGCAAAAGAACTCAGAAGATATATAGAGCCACTTATCACACTCGCAAAAAGAGAAGCTGATTTGCGCAACAATACTTCTGATTTGAATAGTGTTGAGTATAAGTCAAAGCAGGTTGCTATTAGAAGGCAAGCATTTAACTATCTACGTAATAAGGATGCAGTAAAAAAACTATTTGAAGTTTTAGCTCATCGTTATGAAGAAAGACCAGGTGGTTATACAAGGGTATTAAAGTGTGGATTTAGAAATGGTGATTGTGCACCAATGGCCTTTATAGAGCTAATTGGTCGACCTGAAGAGAGTCTAATAAATGAAGGTGACGAATTGGAAGTCTCTGAAGACTAGGTTTCAAAAACGTTAAATATTTCACTAAATATTCTCTCCTATATATTTTAATTCTATAATTCACTAGAATAATATCTATTCCTATTATGCAAAATTATATGCGAAGGATTCAGAAGCTTACTATTGATTTGGCTAACAAAATTGCTGCAGGTGAGGTTGTCTCTAGACCATCCTCAGTTGTAAAAGAGCTACTTGAAAATAGTATCGATGCAAATTCTACAGACCTAAAAATATATATTCAAAATGGTGGTAAAAAATCGATTAAAGTTATCGATAATGGTGAGGGAATTCATAAAGAAGACTTGAGTTTAGCTATATGTCCCCATGCTACTAGCAAGATATATTGTTTTTCTGAATTAGAATCGGTCAATACTATGGGTTTTCGGGGTGAAGCTTTAGCTAGCATTGCCTCAGTTTCACAGTTTGAAATACGAAGTAAACACGTAAATGATAGTGTTGCTTATACTTTGAACGATAATGGTGACATTAAGGTGTCTTCTCATCCTAATGGTACCGTGGTTAATATCAATGAAATATTCTATAATACCCCAGCTAGAAGAAAGTTCTTAAAAACTGATCGAACTGAATATTCATATATTGATGAAGTGATCAAAAGAGTTGCCCTATGCTATTTTAATATAAGTATTAGTTTCTTTCATAACGATAAGCTAATTTATTGTCTGCCAGTTGCTGATAATCAAAAGAAGCAATTGCATAGAATTTCAAAAATCTTAAATAATGACTTTATTAATAGCGTGATTCTTATCGATGAAAGCGCGGTTGATTTACATTTATGGGGCTGGGTTGGTAAGCCATCCATGGCTAGAAATAAAGCAGATATGCAATATTTTTATGTCAATGGTAGAATAGTTAAAGATAAACTCATCGCTCATGCCATACGACAAGCATATAAAGATGTTTTACATCATTTAAAGCATCCAAGCTATATCCTCTATTTCTCAATTGATTATGATTTGGTAGATGTAAATGTGCACCCAACAAAGCACGAAGTTAAGTTTCGGGACTCTTATTTAGTGCACGACTTTATATTTGGAAAATTAAATAAAGTATTAACGAAAACTATTCCTAAACTTGATGATGAATTTAGTGACTTGTCATACGAAGCTCACGATGATCAATATGGACAAACTCCTAATCTGTCACCAGGCTTAAGAGGTACTGATGAGGTATCTAAGGGTTATCAAAATAATATTGATATATATAACTCATTAAGAGATATACCTGATAAAGCAGGCATACCTATCATTACAACTGATAATAATAAAACATTGGCTAATGAGTTTGATAGCCACAATAGTTTAAGCGCTGATAAACAGGATGACTTTCCCCTCGGGTTTGCACTCGGGCAACTGCTTGGAATATATATTTTGTCACAAACTAGGAATGGGTTGATAATAGTAGATATGCACGCAGCGCATGAACGTATATTA
>JAOMSY010000128.1 GCA_028355575.1 Francisellaceae bacterium
TTCCTTACGTTGATACGCCATCTCTAGTGCATTTGTAATAATAGTGTTTACCCTTCTTGGTGCTGCCTGTGAACTACTCATGATAATTTTAAGGCCATTATCGCTAATTGGAACCTTGGGCATGCCTTCAATTTTAAACCCATGGCGTATGAACTGTTTAAACACCTCAAAATCTTGAATGGGCTGAATATCGTGCCAAACACGGATACGACTTCTAAGCGCTTCATTGTGTGGGGCACGTATGATGTTTAATAGCTCCTTACTCCCCACAAACCATAATGTCATTAGATCTTGTGAGTCATAATTATAATTAAGGAAAGAGACCAGATCGGTGAGAAATTCCTTTTTAAGATGATGCGCTTCATCAATGATGAGTACGGGCAATATCTTTTTATCAAATCGTTCTCTGGCTAGGTATTCCCTAATATTTGACCAAAGATCAGAACGTTTATGGGATAACTCAACCCCTAATGCTTTAGCAATAATACGATAAAATTCATTTCTACCGTAATTAGAATCTGGTGTATAAGTAAAGGAATAATTATTTTGATTGATTTTAGATAGGATGTTGCGTAAAGATGCAGTCTTACCGAAGCCATAACCGCCCGTTAACACCCCGATACCTGGTGTTTTGAGTAGGATTTTAAATTTAGACTCCAATGCTTTCAAATCCTCATTATACCAAAGCTCTGTTGTCGCCTTATGAAACGGTGCATTTTTTAACCCAAAATGTTGTAGATAACTCATTCATCTACCCCTAGAGTTTTGTATTTATTTTCATGTTTATGTAAGGCATCTTCAGCCAAGGAAGAAGTTTCAGGATTTGGTTTATCTATTGCATCAGGTCGTTGTCTTGGTGTGCTTAAATTGTCTAGCTTATTTACTTTGAATACATCACATAGATGATTGCCAACTAAATCTTCAATGTATTTAGGTGCTTTATTGACAGGGTCAAACACAAGAGAAACACGTTGTTTAGCATATTGATAGGCCACTTCGTAGTGTTTGCCTTCATACTTTACAGTGCCCGTTTTAGTTACCGTTCGTTCTACTCTGTGCAAGAAGATATCATCTAGCTGTTCTAATAAATCCCCTAAGCGTGACGTATGCTGTATATCTTCTCTGAAACGCGTTAAAGGGCTTTTGCCTAGACTGGTGTGTTCTCTTGTATGGTATATTTCTTCTATCCAAGCATGCAAACGATCATTTAGGTCAGATAATGAGTTAATATTTTTAGCTTGTAATTCATTTAGGAATTGATCTCGCACGGTCCTATGCCAACGTTCAATTTTACCTTTACCTTCTGGTTCATAGGGTCGGCAAAATATAGGATGAATACCTAATTTTGCACAGATATACAACATTGAGCGACTGCGATAAGCTGATCCATTATCAATAATTAAACGCTTAGGTAAGCCTCTGCGCATAATCGCTTCTTTTAACACAGCCTCCACAGAATGGGATTGCTCATCAATATGAAACTGTGAGTGTGTCATTAAACGAGAAGCATCATCCATGTAGCTAATCAGATAAGTTTTGATTTGTTTTCCCTGATGGTAAATATGCGGACCATGCATCACATCGCTATACCAAATATCATTAGCGCGATAGGCTTCAAACTGACGTCTTTCTATATTGGGGCTATCAGAAATAACTCGATGTGATAGTTTATAGCTCTTTAAAAGACGATGAATACTGGACTTAGGCAAAGATTCATTACCTTGCAGTTTTAATATTTCCATAATGGTTGAAAGTGATCGCCCCATATTTTCTTCTTTCAAACGGATAATTTTTTCACTTAGCTCAGGCGTAATTTTACTGACGCCTTTGTCTGATCGATATTTAGGGGCCAATCCCTCTATGCCATTACGTTTCCAAGCATAATACCAGCGCTCAATAGTTCTGGTGCTAATTTGAGTGCGCTTTGAATTTGGAATATCAAAATGCTGATGCGCTAACTCGGTGATGACTTTCTTTAACTCACCCTGATTGAGATTGATTTTACTGGTTAATGGCCCAAGTACTGATAAGCGAAATAAGGCAGTTTCATTTAGCATATAAAATATCCTTCTGGTTAATACAGCCAGAATTAAAACAGAACCAACCATTTTTGAGTATTACCAAAATTATGTGATGAAATAAGCCCCCTGAATTTGTGTTATCCCAACATTTGGCTTGAGCCAATCATTATGGGATGGGTACACCTTGAGAATGCAGTACCGTCATTACCTTAGACAATAACCATCGATCAAACAGGTATTGATAAAACCAGTCAAATTGAGATGCTTTCCCTAACGGAACATGAAACGACAGTAATTCATTACAGAATATTTCCCAACGATCGATAAACCTCATTATCCATTTTTTTATGGTATTTCTACAGGGTGTATAGCTTTGCTCAATAGCATTAAGACTCATGCCCGAGATGTAAAGCCAACAATATTGCTTGTTGTATGCACCATAGGTACCACCTATGCGGTGCTAGTAGGCTTGGTAAAATAGAAAAGGTTTGATTACAATTTTTACGGCTACACTTAAAACGAATTATTTGGATACGCTGAATAACAAGTTCAAGCAATGCTCTACCATTTATTTTACGAGCATACGATCCATTTCTAACTAAATGTAAACAACCACAATTTGAACAAGAACATGGCTTTAATGCTTCTGGATTATTTTTACTATCATCAATATAATTTTCTAGGGAAGAATATTCGAGTATAACTTGTGTCATTTACAGCTCTCCTAAGTGATGGGTTCAAAATAAGTTTAGGGTTATCAGTAAATGATTTTGAAATTCTTCCTATCCCGCTTTACCAGGATGTAATTATCTCTATTTAATTTAGAAATATTAATTTTATAGGTTGAGAAGAAATATTTTGATTTAAATAAG
>JAOMSY010000129.1 GCA_028355575.1 Francisellaceae bacterium
AAAGTATATCTAATTTTAGATAGAATAATTTCTAGAATTTTTATAATGAAGGTTTTTAGTGTCTAGATAAACCTTTTACATTTATTTCACTCAAGGGAATCAATTTGGTCTTAAATAAAATTTTATAACCTAAGAATAAAATAAAAAAGAGAATAACACCACAATACTGAGTTAAAAATCCGGCCCAAGTTGCTTGCCCATTAAATAACATAAATACTTGTTGGCCAACAATAATAATGGCAATAACTAACATTGCACATAAGGGAGCAAATGGGAACCAAGGTGCTTTGTAGTGTAGCTTAGAAGTATCACTACCTAATTTGATATAAGCACGTCTAAAACGATAATGGCTTAAGCAAATACCAAACCAAGCAATGTAACCAGCAAGACTAATAATATTTAGCAGCCATTCAAAAATAGCACCACTGCCTAATTTAGATATTAATACTAATATCCCAGAAATGATGGCTGTAATAATAATACTAATAATAGGCACACCATTTGGTCTTACTTTTTGAGCAATAGCAGGCGCTTCTTTCGATTTTGCCATATGCCACAGAACTCTGGAAGCAGTAAATAAGCTGGCATTTGCCGCTGAAATAATGGCAGTAATCACCACTAAATTCATTAATGATGCAGCATATTCTATACCAGCATTTTTAAATATAATGGTAAAAGGACTCATTGTTACATTTGAATTTGGGTTTACCAAATACTGGCTAGTATAAGGAATTAAAAACCCAATAATCATAATTGCTAAAACATAGAACAACATAATTCGCCAGAAAATACTTTTAATTGCTTTTGGAATTGTTAAGTGTGGGTCTTTTGCCTCACCTGCTGCAACACCTATTAATTCAGTACCTTGAAAAGAGTACCCTGCTACAAGGAATACGCTGAAAAACCCCAACCACCCCGCATGAAATGGGGCATCTCCAATAGTAATATTTTTAAAACCCACATCACCTTGATTACCTACTAAACCAAATATCATTAACGTCCCAACTATAATGAAAATAATCACAGTCGAAACTTTAATAAATGACAACCAATATTCTGCTTCACCATAAAGTTTCACAGCAAATAAATTAATAGCAAATATTAGTATAAAAAATGATATCGTCCATAACCAGACATCTACATTCGGAAACCAATACTGCATAACTAGACCTGCAGCAATTACCTCAGAAGCCACCACTAAAACCCAGTTTAACCAATAGTTCCAACTCATGGCAAAACCAAAAGCCTTATCAACATACTTGGCTGAATATTCACAAAAAGAGCCAGTTGTCGGAGAATGTGCGGCCATTTCTCCTAAACTTGTCATCAAAAAATAAACGATAATACCAACAAGCAGATAACCTAAAATAGCACTACCAGGCCCAGCATCATGAACTGCAGCACCACTAGCAAGCAGTAAGCCTGTACCGATAGTCCCACCCAATGCCATCATGGTCAAGTGGCGACTTTTCAAACTTCTTTTTAATGTTTTTCCATCTGTCATTTATGAATCTCGTCTATTTTCGGGTACAAACCCAGAAAAAATTTATGCAATTCCTGTTCAAATTATCATTTCAAATAAATTACATATGAAATTATAGGAATTTGAACCGCTACGCTAGCAAACGATATTTCCTCTGCTAGGCTTTATAATGATACAACTAAATTGGAAATTTGTATGAAAAAAATGTTTTTATTCCTTGCCACCATTGCACTTTTAGCAACATTATCAGGGTGTAGTCATTGTAAATATAAGAAACAGAACAAAGCTGAGGCTCAGGCTGCAATTGCTAAAGTTCAGAATGATGAATCAATGTCTAAAGCTGAAAAATCTGCTGCGATTAAGTCAATTAAACAACAAATGGTTAATGCAGACAAAGCCTGTGTCTCATACGAGTCAACACTTCCTAGACAACCATAATTAATGACCAAACCCAATTATACACTCATTACTGGCGCATCAACCGGCATTGGTTATGAGCTCGCACATTGTTTTGCAAAGGCAAAACATAATGTTGTTCTAGTTGCCCGCAACGAAGAAAAATTAAGTCAACTTGCTAATAAATTAGAAACTGAATTCCATATCAAAGCATTAATTATTCCTATAGATATCACTAATGAAAATGCGCCAAAGCTAATTCATAAAACGACTGAAAATATCCATATTGATATATTAGTCAACAATGCTGGCATAGGTGCAAATGGAGAATTTGCCAAAATTTCTTACGAAAATGAAATATCTCTACTCCAACTAAATATTATTTCACTTGTGGCATTATGTAAGCTTTATATTCAAGATATGGTCAAACAAAAATCAGGAAAAATCCTAAATGTGGCATCGACTGCTGCTTTTCAACCAGGCCCTTATATGAGTAGTTATTATGCTTCAAAAGCTTTTGTATTACACTTTTCAGAAGGGCTATATCAAGAATATAAGAAACATGGCATTAACATTAGCACACTTTGTCCTGGCGCAACTCAAACGCCATTTTTCGAAAATGCGGGAATGGGAACAAGCTCACTTGCTACTAGCATTGTTATGATGAATGCTAAAAAAGTAGCTGAAATTGGTTACAAGGGACTAATGCAGAATAAAGCCGTTATTATCCCAGGCATTATTAATAAAATATTAGCGCAATCAGTTCGCTTCACGCCTAGGTTTTTAGTTAGGAAGGTTGCAGCTAAGCTTAACTTTAGCCGATAGTATACGCACCAAATACTGAGTTTGGTGGTGATAGTATAAATGGACTGCTCTGAGAAATTACTGTATTAAACTGCTCTGAATGTACAATATTCCCTTTATCATAAAAGAAAAGTGTGATTAAAATAATAAAAGGAAGCGTTAGACTCACTGCCAAAGCAATTTTAAGTTTTATGTGTTTATTG
>JAOMSY010000013.1 GCA_028355575.1 Francisellaceae bacterium
AGACTGCTCACCAAGAAGAACATTCTAATTTTTCTGCTAAAGCGCATGACTACCAGGAGGGGGTTAAAGCTGATTTGCCAGAAGACTACATAGTTGCTGAAAATAGCTGCAGAATAAATGATACAGATGGTGGGTTAACACAAGCGTGCATGGATTTAACTGGACCAAGCTGGGCAAAAGTAGAAAGTTTAGTCAAGGGGCAAACTGACGAAGGTAATCAATTTGGTTTGCCGGGTTATACATCAGTTTCTGAGTTATTCTCTGGAAAAATTAAACGAGCTGTAAAAGACCGCATTAAAAATTACCAACAAAATTACGATGAAATTCAAAAATTATGGGAAATTAATCTACAAGCTAAAACCGCTTTAGAGCCATTCCTCTCTGTTGATAATCAAAAGTTAGGTGCGAAAATCAGAAAAAGTTATAACAACTTAAACAAGAATATAGATTTATTATCAGGTAAATTAATTGATTGTGAAGACGGTTATTGCATTCCAGACGATGTTCAAGAAGCAAAAGATGGTATCCAAAAAATTGACCCGATGATAGTTTCATTAGCAATGCTTTCAAAAGTACATGGTATTGTTGATACTTCTTCTATAACGAAAAATGCTCAGTTAACTGAGTTAAAAGGTTTTAATTTTGGTTTTCAGCAAGGTGGTGAGATCATTAGGGTTTATGACCAAGATTTAGACCATAGTTACGATCAAACTCAGCTAGTGACCTATAATCCAATTAACACTACAACTTTACAGCCAATGAATGGTGATTCAAAAGGACGATATATCTTTTTAGTCGAAATGGATCAATTAAATAACTTTGCAGATATCTTAAAGGATAGTTCAATTGACTCAAAACATGTCTACTTTCCCATTATACTTAATGCTGAAAAGCTTAAAGACCAACCCGGTAACATTAGATTAAGTGTTTCTAATATATTGGAACCAATATATCAAAGTGCTGGTCAAGAAACTACAGCTGAATTTATAACCCCTAAGTTAAAAGCTTCATTAGAAGGTACTAACACGACTGGTACATCTAATCACTTAACTATTTCAGCAAATACTTTGCCAATTAAGTCTTATGATGGTGATAAGTTTATATTAACAACAGATCATCCATATGAGTCGACATCACAAAATATGATAAAACTGAATTCTGATGGTAGTTTAATTTTAACTGGGTCAAATGGTAAAGTGTTGTACCATACTGAAGCTGAGCCAAATATAAAAATGCTTAAGTTTCAACGTGACTGTAACTTAGTGTTTTACAGTAATACTGACGGTCAACCAAGGCATGCGATTAAGTGGTCAGGTACATACAATCACGCAAAACCAGGACATTGCAGTATAGAGTTAGGCAATGATGATTTAAAAATACTAAATAAAGATACATCTGAGGTGCTCTGGACAATGTCTAGTGGTAAGTGGGATAGGAATTAAATTTTATAGTTCAACTTTATGCTTTGGGTAAATTATGAAAATTATAACAATCATTACTGGAATATTGGCTGTGTTTTTTTCATTATTCAGCACAGCAAATGCTGACAGTGATATAAACATAGCAGATGGATACTATGACTTGACAGGTAAACTAGTAAATGAATTCTATGCTCGTCCTCAGAACTGTTTCACAAGTTTAGGGCAAAGAGTGGAAACAGGCTCTAGTCAGGGGCAGTCTTTTGTTTATGACTCTAAGACATTGACTGATGCAGTCGGGTTTGGGTTGGGTGTCGATGTCAGTTATAAATCTAAGTTGGTTACTGGGACTCACGGTGAAATAGGCTATGATACTTCAACTATAAATAATTCTACATCTTCCCAATTTTGGGAGCATATGGATGTGTATCAGAATATTATGATGGATAATGGGATTCAGCTTACAAGTTATGGTGACCAGCAAGTTCAAAATGTTGTTGATGCCTACGATACAGGGAATCAAGATAAGCTTAATACCGCAATAGATAGTTATATAAGAAATTGTGGAACATCCTATATTACATCTTATAAGAAAGGGGCGCATGTAGATGTCAATTTAATTTTACACTCAAAGTCTTATGCCTCAAACAATAAATTTACAGCTGGGCTTAACGCAGATACAACATTAGGTCAAATATCTAAAAAACTTGAAGCTGAGTCCCATAATTCAAGTACAACACCAGGAGAAATTTCGAAGAAATATCAATTAAAAGGCACAGACTTATCTTTACCACAGCCAATAATTGATAACATAAATAATTGTAATATTAATGCTGATGGTAGCTTAACAGATAATTGTTTTAATATTGCTGGTTCAACTGGATGGGCTGGTTTTTATAATAAGCTAAAATCATTAGCTAATGACAATGGCGTTCTAATGGGGTTACCAGAGTATGAATCCTCAGCTAATGCATTTACCAATAAAAAAATTAAACGTCTAGTACAAGCTAATATTGATTCACATAAACAAACATTTTTGAAGCTACAAACAATCTGGGAACAAATTTCTCAAGTAAGATCTGCGGCTAATGTCATTTTAGATTCAGTTCAAAACCAGAAACAGAATGATGAAACTCAGAATATAGAGAGAGTATTAAAGAGTGCAATATCTACTTTAGATTACGATGAGAAATTATTTAGAGATAACCTTTATTACTATGCTGGTTCGTGTTTCATGTGGGCAGGTGAATGTTCTAGTTTAACTCCAGATTCACTTATTTCACAATTACATCCTCTAGATAAAGATGGAATTTTAGGTGTATCGCTTGCCTTAAATGCTCTCCCTACTGGTAAACCTGAAACACAAACAGTTCAGGCTAGTAACGCTCAAAGTACAAATTATTTTGATCTGTATAGCTCAGACTCTGAAGGGATAGAATCAATAAGTGATTTAAATGGTCAAAAAATATTACCTTCGCAACTGTCTAATAATCAATTATATAAGTTAACATTACCTTTTACCTTTGGGCCGTATAAGACTGATACATATGTGTTATTTGTTAAAACAAAAGGTAAAAATAAATTTTCAGAGATTTTAAAACTCCTTGATGCAGATGATTATGTATATCACCCTATAATTCTAAAGGCTGGTCAGCCGATGAATTTCTCTGGTCCAGGCTATCATATTGTAAATTATAAAATTATTGCCTCAAATATTATTGACCCGACATTTTTACCGCCGAACGATAGTTCTAATACGCTTTCTACTTTTCTTTATTCAGATGGTAGTAAGGTTGCCGCGTTATTAGGCGGGCTTTATTTAGATATCCATAAATTCTCTCCAACAAAAGAATTTTACCCTGGGCAGTTTACTTTGATGGAAGGTCAACGTGTCGTTTCTGGTAACTCTCAATTATATTTAAGTTGGAATGACTTACATATAAATAGATATGATAATGCTGGTGGTGAGGGTAAATATTTACCTGGAAAAGCAAATCAATATATGAGTTTTGATGGCGATTGTCATTTACGAATTTATGATCAAGACAATGGGCTAAAATGGACTTCACCAAACACTTCACAACCAAAAACTTGTAAGTTTGTAGTGTCAGCATCAAATGCTATTATTTATGATGAAAACTATAATGTGGTTTGGAAATTAATTTAGTTGGGACACATATAAGCATTACCTGAAATATAAACACCTGTTTGGTCACCACTCATACCCCCACCATATTCACCGCTATAGCCACTCATTGTGGAAGATGCTCGATCTGTAATGAGACTGACATAGTTGGCACCCAAGTCAATCGCTTGGTTTCTTAAATCATTCATTGCACCATTTTCTAAATTTTCGTTTGAAGTGAAATCACCGGTAAAAAAATTACCTTGTTGGCCATGAACTTGCCCTAAAAATTGGCAGTCACTAGCCGGAGTATGCATAGAAACTAAAACGCTACCAGCTTGTTTTTTCAAGGGGATGGCGCTACAGCCTGCAAGCGCTATGATGCTTGGTATGACAACTATGGTGGCAATATTTTTAAACATATATTTCCTTGTATTATATTGTGTGATTTTTTGCGCGAAATTATAGAGTAAACAGCTAAAATTTATACGGTAATGATTGCTGTATCCTTAAGAAAGGAAGTCATTTGGATTCAAAAAAGGTGAAGAACACAAGTATAAAAGTTGTGTTATGGGCTGTTAATTTTGGCTTAACTATCAAAAATCCTCTTAGTTTTCTAAACTTGTGATACGCATTAAAATTTTTAAGTAACACATGAAGTGCAATGTAAGAGCAATATTTATTAAGTTTGTAGTAATTTCTTTTTTACTGTTTAGTACATCTTATTTATTTGGATTGAGGTGTAATGGAAAGCTCATTAATATTGGAGACTGGGAAGAGTTTGTCATACGCTATTGTGGTGAGCCTACCTCTAAGTATCAGTATGTTAATAAAGTTTTTTCAAATGTAAGTCAACTTAACTTGAAGCCTAACGAAACAAGAGTTATCTCAGAAAATTTGATGGATAGGTTGGTCTATAACTTTGGTCCAAATCGACTAATGAGTAGTTTACTTTTTGAAAATGGAAAACTAATCAAAATTGAGAATGGGGATTATGGTTACGCTAAGAAATTTATACCTAGTATAAATCCTTCCTAATCTAATACGCTTTTAATAATTATTTTCTTTTCTTCAAATGGTGACGGGTTACCAGTGATTTGTAATATTTTGTTTTTTGAATGCGCATTAATTAATTCACCGTTGATATTAATTTCGTAATTACTGTCATGTTCAACAGCAATTTCAAGCGCTAACGATTGCCATCCAGTGGTAGTAAATGAAAGGCGATTGCTTTTAACTTTGAAATTTTGTATTGACCAATTACTTGAAATAATATGAGGTTTGTTTTTTTTCTGTTGATTGCTTAAGCATATTTTCGGCGATTTAATTACTGGGTCAAGTGCAACATATAGATCATTATTCGTTTGATTATAGCCAATTACACCAATTGAATGTTCCCAGTCAATATATTGATTTGAATTAGAAAATCTATACGTATTTAGCTTTCCTCTATTTTCAATAAGGTAACAATCTTGTTCATCTAGCTTTAGTGTTTTTGTAGAGTAGAATCCTTGGACGCCCTGAATATAATGCTTGGTAGTTGTGTAAAATAAATGAGATTTTTCGATAAAATTAATATTTTCAGTCAAGGCAGTGATTGATGCCTTTTTTTGCCCAGAATACATACTGAAATTTAAGCTAATTGGTTTGAGTCTTTTTGGTGATTCTGTATTTTCATATGTTTGTTGAATGAATTTGTAAGAGTGAAAATTCTTTGTCCAGTTATTGGTATAGGCTTCTTCATTTGCGTTCGCTGAATAGACTTGTAGATAGTGGTCTTTCGTAATACCTAACGGTGAAAGCCAAGCAATACTATCGTGCTCAGCATCAAAAATAGAATTTCCGCCATTAATATTTAATAGCTTGTCTTCACTTGTAATTTCAAGTGCTTCAACGCTAGGATCAGCATTGCCTGTCCATAAAAATATCTCAATGGGCTTAGTTGTTAATTTTTGTAAATATTTTTTAGAATCAGATATTTGATGAGTTAACAAATTCGATGATTGAATGTTTTTAACTGACCAGTCCTTAACAAAATTATAAGTATTCGCAGCCGGGGATATATTGGGTAATGAAAACGTTTTTCTAACAATCGTACGCAAGTATCCATCATCATTTTCACCGATTAGATCATCAGCAATATAACCAACAGTAAATGGGATATGTGTATACTGCTTGAAAATATTTTCATATAAAACCTCAGATGCATTTTGGTACTTAGAATATGCAGTTTGATCTGGTCGGGTATTCGCACCTGAACCATTTGCTTCAGCAAAAAATATTCTTAGCCCATTCTGAGTGGTTGTATCTGGAATGGGAAAGTCAGGAATTGAAAATGCCTTTTTGAAAAATAAAAAAGGGTTGATATACCATTGTTTAAAAACTCTTTTCTTTAGAGGCGAGAACTCATAAAACGTGCTATAGCCTTCAGAGGCATAACCCCCATTTTTACTGGTAACAATTAGGTCATAACTATAATTTTGCCGATCATTTTCAGATGCAGATAAATATACCTGATTATTTTTATTAAAGGATTTCATTTCATATAATGCTGGTAATTTATGGTATGTTTTTTCATAGTTGACCATATCATCATCTTGATAAGCTAAGTCTAATTTATATGAACTTATCCAGTTATCTAGGTACCTGAGTCCTAATACTTGAAAGATTGAGTTAATTGTTGCAATGCTATTTTGCTGGTTATCATTATTATTTATGAATCCAGGGTTGCCCATTATGACAATTTTTTTGCCTTTACTGATATTCTGTAATAGCCATTTGCGATATACGTTAACATTTGCAATGGCATTTTCCGTGTTAAACCAGGTTAATATCCCAATTACATCCTCTCGGTTTTGGGTATCTGGAAGGCTATCTTCAATTGGATGGTATTCAATTTTGAGACCTAGGTAATTTAATGGTAATGCCGCAAAAGAATGGATAGGTTGATTAATTAAAGGAATATCAGAGTCTTTTTGATACAGCCCAATAACTGTTCTAGGCACCTCTTTAGAAAATAGAGGCAACGTGAATAAGCAAATACAGATTAAGCTTATAAAACGAATAAACACTAACCAAGCCTAGATTTAAATCTATATTGGGTTATATTCCCCGCAGTTCTACTGCGAGTAAAAAGATAAAACAATGTGAAAACGAGTGGAAACAACTCAATACCCCGTAGCTCTGCTGCGGGGTAGTTTATTCATAAGGCTAGTATAGATAATGCTCATGTTTTTTTCATCTAGTGTGCATATTATTCAACATTATTTAGTTAACAAATAATGTGCCATCAACAATCGTCCCTAGGATATTAGTGTTAGCAATTTCTTCACTGGGAAGATGCTCTATATCATCCTCCAAAATTGTAATGTCAGCATATTTTCCCACTTCAAGTGTACCTTTATCTTTCTCTTCTTTAAGAAGATAAGCCGCATCTTTAGTCACAGCTTCGAGCGCCTGGCGCACTGTGATTTGCTCATCTTGGCCTAATACAACACCAGTGAACGATTTTCTTTCAATGGCATTTTGAATCATGCGTAATGGATCTACCGCAGTAATAGGCGCATCTGAGTGAAGTGCAAAAGTGACGCCTAATTTTTTAGCTGAAGCTAATGGATTCATCGACTTTACCTTATCAGGGCCTAGTGTGTGTGCTTTATGGAAATCACCCCAATAATAAAGGTGATTAATGAAAAAGTTAGCCAAAATATTATATTTTTTCATTTGTTTAAGCTGTTCATTGCTTACAGTTTGGCAATGCTCAAGTCTAAAGCGTGGGTCGCGATCAGGCGCAAAGCGAAGCACATGTGATACACAGGCAATCATATCCTCAATTGCAGCATTACCATTGGTATGTATCGCTGCTTGAATATCATGCTTAACTAAATCTTCAAACAAAGAAATGCCATCTTCAACACTAATATTTTTTATGCCTGCTTCATCTTTATCGTAATAATATGGCCACTTCATATTCGCTGTATAGCCTTGAATAGAGCCATCACTAACAATTTTAACGCCAGATATTACTAGTTTGCTATTCTCTAATTCTTTTGCTTTAAAATAGGCCTCAGAACCACCAAGCTGCTCATAGACATGGCTAAAGACATAGTTGCTGAGCTTGACTGGGAAACTTGCTTTATTCGTTATATTCACCATGGCTTTCCACGCACCAGGTACTAAACCTAACCCTAAATCTGTCGCGGTCGTTATCCCTTTTTTTTGAGCGACACTGGCAAAGGCAATTAGGCCATCACTTAGTTTCGCTTGAGATAACTCAAATTTAGCTAGTATTGGTCCCATAGCCTCAAACTCTTGTAGCTCGCCTGTTAATTGGCCGTTCTCTTTCACAACCCCGACTGTTTCACAGTCATTGGTGTAGCCCATTTCATTAAGCGCAAAGTGGTTTGCGTAAGCAATGTGCCCACTCATATTCATTACAATGACTGACTTATTGTCACTAACTTTATTAAGACCTTGAGCAGTTAGGCAAGTCTCTCCTTTTTTTAATACTGAAGGGTCATAACCCCAAGCAATTAAAATATCTTTATCGCCCATGCTTTCTTTTAACCTTTCCACAACATCATTATTGGTGGTTAGTGCTGGCATAATTTCACCACTAGCATTTAAACGATCATAAGCACCAACATAAACAAAGTGATGATATACAGCCTCAAGAGAAGCATGACAATGTGACTCTATAAATCCGGGATAAAAATAGTTGTTTTGAAATTGGGTGTTGACTTCATATTTTGTTCCCTTAGCTTTTAATGAAGTTTCAATTGAATTTAAACTACCAATTGAGTGAATACGATTACCTTGCACCGCAATTGCTTTTGCCTCTGGCATCAAATCATCAAGTGTAATGATATTTTTTGCGGTATATACAACCACTTTACCACTAGGTGTTGGTTGTTTTTGTTTTTCGTGAAAAGCTTCAAGGAAACTTTGATCATATTCTTTTGAGAATATATTACCTATCACGCAATGGTGATCACATTTATGTGTTTTTTGTTCGCTCATACTCTTGCCTCGTTTTATGTCTTTAATTCTGAAATCTTTTTTGAAATAACCCCAAATGAAAAAAAGAAAAACACCATACAAAATAGAATCATCACAATAAATGATGAGCGTAATGCAATTAGTCTCGCTTTTTCATTAATCGCTAAAAGCGCTTGTTTTTGTTCATTTTTAATGTGGGCTTTATTCATTTCTTTGCTCAGTTGATTATTACTAACAAATGGTATATTTGGCATAAGGTTAATATGGCTTTTTAGGTTTGAGGATAATTTATCATTCGTCAATATCTGATCTTTAACTGACTGCGCAAGCCCAAACATGATTACCAGACCGACTATTGCCACGCCTATGGCTTGACCAAAGTTTCTTGAAGCACCTTGAATACCAGATGACTTGCTCGCTAAATTATTGTCATCAATGGCACTGGTCACTGCAAAGCTTGCTTGAGAGGCGACTAAGCCACAACCAAGTCCTATTAAAAACAAACCAATATAAAACAAGCCGTTTACATCCTGCTTGACTATTCCAAAAAGTATAAATCCACAGGCAAATGCAGTTAGAATAATACCAAACTGACATATTGATTTAGGGGAAAATGACTGAGCAACAGCGCTTGTAAATAGTGATGTAATAGACATGCCTGCTGCAAATACAGTTAAATATAATCCTGTAATGATGGCATTTTTATCAAGAACTGTTTGCATATATAGAACTAATACAAAATTTAGTGCACCAAGTGTTAAAAATACAAAGGCGCTCATTAAAATACCGCTTCTAATTTCTCGATTCTGTAAAAATTCTTTAGGCAGTAATACATAAATGGATGTGAGCTTCTTTTCTTTAGAATGTTCATAATAAATACAGATAATAATAAACACCAACCCCAGACCTATAACAAATAAGCTTGGTGACATATCTAACACAGTAAATGGCGCGGCTGTCGGAGTTATTAATCCCCAAGAGCTAATAATGGATAAACCAAATAAAAACAGTGATACGCCAATGAACAGTAGTATTGCACCTATATAGTCAAAGTGTGTCTTTTCATTTTTGACTATGTTGCCTTTTAAAAAGAATAAACCACCAACCAACAATATCAGAAAAAGCACCCCTAACAATAAAAACCCAATTTTCCAATTACTAAAGACAATAATAAAACCGCTAATCACCGGCGCAACTGCAGATCCTACCGCAGCTATCGCAGCGATTGCTCCAAAAGCAAGTGCCTGATTTTTCTTGGTAAAATTCGCGGTAATATAGCCTAAAACACCAGGTATACAAATACCACCGCCTATACCTGCCAATACTCTACCGCCGTAGGTAAAAACAGCAAAGTCAGGGCTGGCAAAAGCAATTAATTCACCAGCGCATATTACTGCTAAGCCTATGATGAGTATTTTTTTCCAACCAATATTCATGCCTACAAAACCACTGATAATCATCACTGATGCGCAAAGTAACGGATAAACCATATTGGCCATCTGAATTTTTGCTAAACTGGTGTGAAAACTTACCGTGATTGACGACAGTGAGTTCGCCAACATCGCGTTATCAAACATTGTCCCAAATTGTATTAGACATAAAAGCAAAAGGGGGACGATAGCAATTGATTGTGATTTGGCAGTTTCATTCGACATAAGAGTCACCTAATTTAATAAAAATGTGTGTAAGCCATAACGATTGATTTTTATAAAAATTTATATTCCTCTCCAAAAATTATAGTGGATGAATATCAGAGTTTTTTTCATAGATTGTTTTTTTGAAAAAATCCTAAAGGATATTGACAGAGATCAATTATATTTATGTTTTCATGCCTATAGTTATATACTGATAATCTGACTAATTTTTAAGTCATTATCTTTGAGAGGATACTTAAGTATTGTAACCTATATGGCTAAAACGATAAGAGAAAATTAATAGGGCATAAACTGGTAAGTTTGGACTTCCTAATTATTTTCTGAAAATAGTATTCTTTGTTTCTCTGTGATTTCATCAGCAAGTTTAATAAATTGTTCGTATGTACAAGTTTGATTCTGACAGTATGGTAGCTTCACTTCTTTATGGTTGTATACAATTTTGACCGTATGGTTACCTGCAGAATTTTCATAAAGTTCAAAGCTTAAATAAGATGCATAGTGTGGGTCAATATTTAAAGGCACACCAAGTGCACTCATTACGCCACATATTGTGACATCATGGCCTGAATAGTAAGCGAATTTTAATTTACTGTCTTTACCATTCTTATAATTTCTGATGTATTTGGCCATACTTGTGATGATGGTCCCTCCTTCTAAGTATCCTGTTTCAGGTGCGCTAAATACATATGCTTCTGACCAATCAACGGATGGATAAATCTCTTTATATGTTTCAATACTGATTCCTTCAGGAAATGGCACGTGATGGATATATCTAACATTTAGATTATCGACAAAGCCCTGAATATTGAAGTAATTTGTAATAGGATAGCCCGCAATTTTTGACCATTTTTCTAATGGATATTTTTCATGTAGTTCCTTTTCTTTCTGCTTCCAAAGTGGAGTCGTATAGATGTATTTTTTTAATAGCTTTAAATAGAGATCTTTTTTAGAGTTACTAGCAGGGTCGAACATCTCATGCCCTTGCAAAGTATAGATAGGCACAATGGTTGGACTGGCTGGTATTGCAGGATCCCCGTTAGCTAGCACAGGCCCAATCCCAAAAGGGTACAGGCCGTACATCAAAGATTGCGCGCTATCAAATAGACGCTCCATTGGCCCTGACCAGACATGAATTGTACCGTTCTCATATTTTTCAGGCAGTAAATGGGTTTCATTGATATAATGGTTTCTCAAATATTTACCCAGGTCGTATTCTTCTCTCATGCCTCTAGGTGTGAGGGCACCAATACCTAATTTCCAATCATATTGATATTTTTTATTCAGCATTGGTTGCCAAGGCGTTCGATCACCATGGCGGGTTAAGGTTGTGGCGAATACCAGTTTTTCGTCTGAATTATTATCATTGGCGAATAGGTTATTTGAGTAGACACATAGAAACGACGTTAAAAAAATGAACATAAATTTAACAAGTCTATAATCTAAGGATAATTTTTTCACAATCAGCTTAATAATTTGAGTGTTTGTTAAAAAGATAGCGACTTAAATTACATACGGCTAATTCTTTAAAAATAATCTCTGAAGATGAACGCATTGATATGTTCAATATCAGTTCAAGTTGAACATTAATTGATTCTTGAAATTAATTCATTAATATATAATAACTTTTGATGATTAGTAGATACTAACTTGAATATTGATAAGACTTTTCCAGTTCTGGTAACCGGCGCAACTGGCTATGTTGCTGGTTGGATTGTAAAGCAGCTTTTGGAAAATGGTGTGACAATTCATGCACCAATACGTGACCCAAATTCAGAAAAATTAAAGTATCTAAATCAGTTAGCAGAAGACCTGCCTGGCAGCATTAAATATTTTAAAGCTGACTTGTTAGATAAAGGTTCTTATAAGGAGGCAATGCAAGGATGTAGCATTGTTTTCCATACTGCTTCACCATTTATTACAGATGTAAAAGACCCTCTAAGAGATTTGGTTGATCCAGCATTGCTAGGTACAAAAAATGTTTTAGAAGAGGCAAAGAAAACAAGTACGGTTAAAAGAGTTGTTCTAACCAGTAGTTGCGTAGCTATATATAGTGATAACGCTGACTTAAAGCGCGCACCTGATGGGGTGTTTACGGAAAAGCTCTGGAATACAACTTCATCATTAAAACATCAGCCGTATTCTTATTCAAAAACGCTCGCTGAGAAAGCTGCTTGGAAGATTGCAGAGAGTCAAAACCAATGGGATTTAGTTGTGTTAAATCCAAGCTTAGTGATGGGGCCTGGAATTAATCCTTTTGCGACATCTGAAAGTTTTAAAATTATTAAACAGATGGGTGACGGTACTATGAAGTCGGGTATTCCAAGGTATGGGTTTGGGATAGTAGATGTTCGGGATCTCGCTGATGCACATATAAAAGCAGCCTTTATCTCTGATACCAAAGGACGATATATTATTTCTGGGCATAATTCTGACTTGTCTGAAGTTGCAAATATACTGCATGGAAAATATGGGTATCAATATCCTGTTCCTAAGAAAATATTACCTAAATGGTTAATTTGGTTAGTGGGGCCAATGATTAATAAATCCATGACAAGAAAAATTGTTTCATTGAATGTCAACTTACCCTGGAGATGTGATAATTCAAAGGGTATAAGTGAACTTGACATGTCATATCGGCCATTAAAAGAAACGGTTAATGATTTTTTTGACCAACTTATTCAAAGTGAGCAGATAAAAGCTGTCCGTTAATTCGACCATAGTTTTTTGTGGAAAAATATTCACACAAACAGAAGGTTGTATCGCAATTTTATAGGTTATGTCATCTCGGCTACTATTTTCATTGACATAAACTCGTAGCAATTAATTCACAAAAATAACTTGAATATCTTGTTATAACATCTATATTAAATGCATAAATATCATAAAGATAAAAATTTAATGAAAGCAATTAAATCTGGATTTTCATCCATATATAAACACCGTAAGAAAGGATTGATTGGCATATTAATTATTGCCGCAGGTGTGTTTAGTTACGATATGTATCAAAAGTCATTTCAAGACGCCGTTAAAGATACGGGGCATGTTGTTACGGCCTCATATGGCTCAACAAAGGGTTTTATTAAAGACGTTATTGCGGCTTGGTAGAGTTAAGTTGTAGAAATCTAAAATGTAATAAGTAAAATATTATAACTTTTCCCACCATTCCCAAACTGATGGACTTTTATACATTTGAGAAAAACATGACACTTTTTTCTTTATGAGCTTAAATTTTCTATTAGTTTTATTCTTTATCATTGCTATCTCCATAACTAATTTAAAACTACTTATTTTGTTTTGGTTGGCTTGACTGAAGCGAATAAAGATTTTGGGTTTAAATAATCACTAATGAGGTGATTATTTATCTTCTCTATAGCTATCAAGCCATATCTATATTTTATGCTTGAATTGTTACAATTTTATGACAACGCGCAACAAAGCGTAAATTATTTGCTATACGAGATAATATCTAACGAGAAGAAAAGAAGATGCCATATATTACGGTTAATAACATTCAACTCTACTATGAGACTTTAGGAACAGGTGAGCCTTTAGTTCTATTGCATGGTGCGCAAGGTGATTCATCCTCATTCAATAACTTGATGAAGCCATTATCAAAAAGATTTACAGTAATAAATTTTGACCAAAGAGGCTCAGGTCGGTCAGATAAGCCAGATATACAGTACACAATGGAATTGTTGGCGGATGATACTGCTAATCTGCTTGAGCAATTAGGGTTTAGCTCCGCGCATGTCTTTGGTGTTTCTCTAGGTGGTATGATTGCTCAATCGCTTTGTATTAGGCACCCTAAGTTGGTTAAAACATTAACTCTAGGCTGCACATTACCTGGTGGTTGGGAAAATGCGGTTAAAAAAGATGTACCTTCTGATGCTGCAATTGCATTTTCAAATGATGACAAAATTTTTGAGATTGATAGGGCAAAAGCACTAGCAAACATTGCCTATGCACCAGGATATATTGAGCAACATACTGATATTATTGAAAAGCTAGTAAGAATAAGGAAAGAAAACCCAGTTGATAAAACTGGTTTCTCAAGAAGGCTTGAAATGACGGAGCTATATCAAGGTTTTGATAATTTGAAAAAAATTAAATGCCCTTGTTTAGTTGTTGCAGGTAGGCACGATCAGTTATTAGATTATAAAAACTCATATGTGATTGCTGATGAGATTGGTCGCGCATGTTTGTTTGTTCTTGCAAATTCAGGACATGTCTTTTGGGATGAAGAATTAGATTTATTTTTGTCAGTTTATTTTAAGTTTATTGAAATAAATTAAACTATTTTCATCTCACTATATGAGATTATCCCACCATTTCCAGATGTTGTAATTAAATGCTTTGTTAATTAATTTTGATTTGCATTTAGATTGTTTACGCACTCTGGAGCGTGGCTCAAAAAAGCGAAACAATTCATTAGGAAAATGTGGGTTTAGGTCTTTATTTATCATTGCTATCTCCAGATATTTTCATTGCTTTTTAATTAATGCTGTTATGCAGCATTAATGTTTAGTATAGCAATAGATATTAAAGATGCAAACTTTGATGAGGGCATTATTATTAATATTTTAATAACCATTTTGAAATTTAAAATAGTATTTATCGAATATTTTATTAGGTATATTTAGCAGAGGGAAAGTATAGAAATAATTTTTATTTGAAATCAAGACTTATTTGTTGTTCTGTTGTCTGTATATGCATATCTTGGCTAATATAACCAAATTGTCGTAATTGAGCGTATGCATACATTTCATTGTGTTTGAGGTAGGCTTGCCATAATTTTTTCATTGTATTTTTCATAATCTTACTCCTTTATTTTAATAAGCTTTCAAGGAGCAAGATACGCTTAATTTGTTAAATATTTATTACGAAACAAGGAGAAATAAAAAGTTAATTTACAGCTGATTATAAAATAACTTAACCACCGCATCTTGGAATCGTCTGGCATCTTTCCGCTGACTTCGCTTTAAGTCATTTATCATGATTGAAAAGCTTAAGCGGTGTATTTTGCGTGTCAAAACATAGCCAGATAGCGTGGAGCTAGCATCAAGCGTACCTGTTTTAGCATGTACTTTTCCAAGCATACCATTTTGATTCATTCTGTAAGAAATGGTGCCACTAATGCCGGAAATAGGGAGAGAATTATAAAATGTTCTACCGATATCTTTATTGTTGAATGTTTCAGTCAGAAACTCAGCCATAAATTTGGGTGTAACTTTGTCAGAGTGCGAAAGACCAGAGCCATCTTTCATGGTTAGATAAGTGTCTGTGTCAACACCTAGTTCTTCGTGGATCTGATCTGTTATACAAGATACGCCAGATTGAATAGTGCCTGAACCATTTACTTCTTGGCCCACTGCGCGGGCCAAACTTTCTGCATAGAGGTTATCTGAGTGTTGAAGCATATGTTTTAACAAGTAGTTTCTTGTTCCAGAGCACACATTGGTTAATTCTGTTAAACCTGATGGCAAGGAGTCAATACTTAGGGTGCCAGAGTATGTGATGTTATTCTTATCTAATAAGTCACCAAGTTCATGTAGGGTTTTTAATGCTGGGTTTGCAATTGCAAATTTTAAACGCCATTCACCACGTTTTGGTAAACAACCTAAAAGCGATAAAACGTTTCTAGAGTTCATATGAGGATTAAACCCACACTTTTTAGCTTCTGAACTTGAAACAAACCTTAGTTGATTATCAATTTCAATATGGTCTGCATTTGAAATATTTTTTACTTTGGTCTTATCACCACCCACGCTTTGAACAGCAATTATCATACAGTTTCGGTTTAAGTTCATAGAAGAGGCAGGGGCTGCAAAACAATAATCTTTATCAGTTTGTGACCAGCCTACTGGATAATAAGCACCGCTAAAATTGTCTGCAACAGCAACTATATTACCACTAACTTTGTGTATACCTTTGGAATAGATCGTTGAAACGAGTTTGTTTAAGCCTGATGTTGTTAAAGATGGATCACCCGTAAATTCTATATACAAATCACCATTTAATGTACTGCCTTTTAGTTGAGATTTATTGTAATACACACTCGTACTAAAACTAAAATTTGATGACAAAGTTAGTAAAGCGCCAACAGCAGTAAACACTTTATTGTTACTTGCAGGCGTGTAGCTAGCGTTATCATCATATTCATATAACCATTTGCCTGACTTTGTCCTTTGCACAGCAATCCCAATCTTTGCATTCTCAAGGTCATATTTTTTAATAAGCTGTTTCACATCACTGTTAAGTGAAGCATTAACGGCTTGACTTAATATAAGTAAAATAAAAGCTAGGTAATAAAATTTAATTTGTCTCATTTGTCCTCTTGTTTAGAAAGGTTTGTATGATAGTTTTAATATCGATTCTAAATTATCGATGTTAAAATCTACTATATCAGTGTAGATGATCAAGTATAGAAATGCAGTCAAGATTGATACTTAATGAGTTAAAATTTGAAATATCTCTAGGCGTATATTCGCACGAAAAGCTTATAAAACAGATAGTTAACATAAACCTGGTGATAAATTTCCAAGATATGCCGAAAGGATGTTGGTCGGATAAGGTTGAAGATGTCCTTTGTTATGACAAGCTAATTGCATACTTGCGTTTAAAAGCCACAGAAAAGCATTTTGAATTGATTGAGAACTTCGCTTGGTTCCTATTTAAAGAGATAGCTAAGTACTCGAATATAAATGCTAATATATCAATCGAAGTATTAAAAGACCCTAAAATAGAAGGGTTAGGATCTGCTGGTTTTATACTAGAGGGTGAAATTCAGTGCAAAGCGTGATACTTGGTTTAGGTACTAATCAAGGCGATAGAATCAAAAATCTACGTGAGGCAATTAAACAGATTGATGTTCTTGATACAGTATTAGTTAAAAAGAAATCTGCTGTTTTTCAAACGCCTGCGCTTTTAAAACCAAATTCACCTGAAGAATGGAATATTGATTATTTTAACTGTTGTATTTTAATTGAGACAGATCTTGTTCCAAATCAGCTATTAAGAGAACTTAAAAAAATTGAAGAACATCTTGGGCGTAAATTACAAGCAGAGCGATGGTCTCCTAGAGTTATAGATATTGATATTATTTCTTGGGGCGAAGAGGTAATTAATGAACCAAGTCTGCAAATTCCACATATTGGATTACTAGAGCGAAATTTTGTACTACAGCCATTATTGCAAGTAGATCCATATTGGGTTCACCCAAAACACGCTAATTTTAATTTACACGTTCATTTAAAAAAGTTACCCACATTACCTTATGCGCCTTATCAGCTAGATCAGCCAATGATTATGGGTATTTTAAATCTTTCTCAAGATTCATTTTCTGGGGATGGTATAAAGGATATTCATCAAATAGAGTCCCAGTTTATAAATCTGGTTAACCAAGGTGCTGAAGTTATTGATATTGGTGCTGTGTCAACTAAACCAAATGCTCAAAAAGTTTCGGCTGATGAAGAATGGCAAAGTCTCAAGCCTATCTGCGATCGGTTACACCATTTAAAATCACATCCAGATTTAATGACAGTGCCTCAAGTGAGTATTGATACGTATCGAACAGAAATAGTAGAACGGCTACAAGACTATCCAATCGATATTATTAATGATGTTTATGGTGTAAATAGCCAACAGATTGCGAATATCTTAAAGCAATCTGATATGAAGTATTGTCTGATGCATAACACAGGTAAGGCTGGAAAAAAATATTTAGAAATAAACATTCCTGCCATAGATCAGCTTCTTAACTATTTTGAAGATAAGAAAAAAGCGTTGTTAGATTACGGATTAAAACAAGATCAATTAATATTTGATGTTGGGATTGGTTTTGGTAAATTCCCGTTTCAAGTAAAAAATATTCTAAATAATCTTGATCAGCTAAAAAGCCTTAAAGTTGAGTTACTCGTTGGACATTCTCGTAAGGCTTCTATATCTGAATCGACAAACACCTTACTACCCAAAGAAAGAGATTTTGAAACAGCAGTTATTTCAAATAAAATTAAAGATAAGGTTGATTACCTTCGCGTACACAATGTGTCGTTATCAAGGCGTGCAATTTTAGTTTTTTAAAGTGCAAGAAAAGGAGCTTAAACCTTTTCAAATATGAGATCCCAAACGCCGTGATTTAATTTTTCGCCACGACGTTCAAATTTTGTTAAAGGTCTATTTTCTGGTCTTAGGGCATAACCATCAAATCGGTTATTAATATCACTGTTAGATGATAAAACATCAAGCATTTGCTCTGCATAGTTTTCCCAATCAGTTGCACAATGGATAAATCCATTTGGCGTTAATTTTTGAATTATCAACTTAACAAATTCAGGTTGAATTAACCTACGTTTATGGTGTTTTGTTTTATGCCAGGGGTCTGGGAAGAAGATTTGGAAGCCGGTGATACTGCTATTAACAATCATCTCATTAAGCACTTCAACTGCATCGTGCTCGACTAGCTTTAAGTTTGTTAAGTTAAATTCTTCGATTGCAAGAAGTGTTCGACCAACACCAGCTGTATATACTTCCATCCCTAAATAATTTATTTCAGGATTATTTTTTGCCATTTGAACTAGGGTATCACCATTACCAAAGCCAATTTCAATAACAACAGGATTCTCATTAGAGAATAGGGTATGTAGGTTGGTAGTTTCTTTACAGTAAGGTAAACAATGAATTTTACCTAAAGTTTGTAATGCTTGTCTCTGAGAATCGCTGATTCGACCACTACGTTTTGCAAAGCTTCTAACCGTTCTTAACGGTTTATTGTCCATAAAATTTTATGAGAGATTGTTTATGTGACATATTGTATACAGATAGAAGAAACTGTTTAAGTCTTTTTTAAATCAAAAATTAGACGGAGTTCATAACACATTTAATTAAGTAACCTTTTAGGCCATTATTAAACTCAGTTTGTTCTTGGTTGAAACTGAATGATTCGTATGTGTATATATTATTGTCTAATGTCACTTTTGCGTTAAGGGGTAACTCACATCCTATAGACTGCATACGACCATCTTCGTAATGAATAAACCCCTGTCTTGTTGCATAGTTATTGATTTGGACAATCGCCATTCGTTGCATAAAGTCTTTAAAATAATTGTCTGCATGATCTGGTTTTTCAATAAATGAATATGGATTAGTGCCAGCTTGGAGCAAGATAGGTAAAAATAATGAAAATATAAAAGCGAAACTTTTAATAGACATCTGTTTATTTTGTATGTTTATAGACCATTGTAGTTTAATTGCTGCTTAAAACTAGGTTGTTATTTATATTGTTGAAAAATTTCTTGATGGATTAATTAATGATTTGTTGATGTATTCAAGGGTAACGTAATTACACAGTTCAATCAGCTCTCTTCTAGATTTACATTTTAGTTTTTTATAAATTCTATTAATTTTGTCCTCAACTGTTCTTACAGAGCGACCTATAATTTCAGATATTACATCGCTAGTACAATTTGCTGCAATTAAGCGAATATAAACTAAATCTGGTGATGATAGTTTTTCTTTAGTAAATGGAAAGTGATCGATAATGATTTCTTCCATAAGAAGAGATAACTTTTGGTTCTTGTTATCACAAGTAGTAAAAGAGTTGGATGGTATAAAAGTAAATTTATCAGCATTTTGAAGTAGTATATTGCTTACTCTATATGCTAATGAAGTCGCATTAATGGCGTCAATGTTTGAGTGAAGTTTCAATATAATAATAATTCTATTGTTATTACCCACAAGTACCGTATGACAGAAATAATGTGCTTTATCAGAAACAAAATGCTGGTAAGGGCTTTCAGGTGGGTGCTTGAGTTCTTTTATGGTCTTATTGCTAGGCATATCAAAATTTTCGCAAATTAGTATATCTTTATGCATAATTTTAAAGATATAGACTTGAAAATACTCATAAATAAAATCCATCTATACTGCTCCTGAATAGTCTGGCATTTAAGTAATTTGTCCAATATACGCTGTGGTTATTAATAGATCAAAACATGAAGTGTCACAGTTTGTCACAGAGAGGCTTATTTTGTTAGCTTTAGAAATGTTATCAACAGGTAATAATATTCATTCAATATTTGTTTTCTTGGTTATCCTTCATTTAATTGGTCGTCCGTATATATGCTTAGAACCTATGAGGTACCTGTTTAAAATGTATTAGAGGCTTTATATATTTCTGAATAGATATCACAAGGTGGGGTACCATCTTCTAATTGAGATTTCCATTTTTCGACTAGTTTCTTTCTTTTTGCTGCACGTTCAGGTCTTGAGTTAGGGTTATATACGGCTTCATTGGCAGTTTGTAGCATATAGTTTACCATCTGCAAACAAGTTTGCTGATCTTGTTTGTTTGAACTAGAAGTGGTTTGTGACTTAACTGTAATAGATAGTAGTAGCAGGCAGAGTAATGCAGGGTATTTTAGCATTTAGATTTTCAATCTTAGGTGGTTATTTAATATAGTAGTATATTTTTACCCAATTGGAAAATTATCAATTAATCGGACGCCCTCAACAAACGCAGCGACAAAACGTATATTGTAATGGTCTTCTAAATAGTCAACTTTGATTTCCTGGCTTGCAAGTTGCTGAATGATTTTAGGTATTTCAATAGGAGATCTAACCATTTGTGCAAACTCTTCGGCTTTTTGTAAACCATTAGGAGATAAGTTATTATTTCTTGAGCTGAGTGGTAGCCCTGATTTAAGGCGAATAATAGGGCAGGGTACAATTTCTGTTTTCAATAAATAAGCTTTTGTAAGTTTTTGAACTAAATACAGTTGTTGATAGTCTTTTTCTGAAAAATAGGCTTTATCCGCTTGAGTGATAATTAATAATTTAAGAACAATCGTTAATACACCTTCAAAATGACCTGGGCGATATTTACCTTCCATAATGTTAATCATATTATCAAGGCAATTTATTCGAAAATTGTAGTTGTCCGGATACATTTCATTTTCTTCTGGCGCAAAAATAATATTTGTACCAGCCTTTTCTGCTAATTCTGCATCTTGGTCTAACGTTTTAGGGTAGCGATTATAATCATCTGGGTTATTAAATTGAGTTGGGTTGATAAACACACTTAAAATAACAATATCATTTTCCTGTTTAGCTTTTTCTAATAAAGATAAATGACCAGCATGTAAATTACCCATTGTCGGTACAAATCCAATACTACCTTTTAGTTGGCTTAATTCAGACCTAAGTTGTTTGACTGTTTTTAGAATTTTCATAGATATGGCTCATATAGAAATTAATGGTACTAACTTAAGCGTTGAGCTTAATAAAAAAAGCATTGTCATCATCGTGGCTTGATCCGATGATCCAGGCCACCCATGATTTTGATTTTAAAGTTGACTTAAACATTTCATATTTGAGTTTCCTGGATCCTGAATCAAGTTCAGGATGACACTTTACTATATTGTAGAACATCTGAAAAATTCTCTTATTTAATTTATAAGCCAATAATAGCTTAAGTTAGTGACATTAAATTAAAAACTGGTGTCTTTATTTGGAAATTGAGCAGTCTCAACCTCATCACAATAGGTATTAATCGCAGATTGAATTAGGTTGAATCCGTCTAGGTATTGTTTTACAAACTTGGGTTTAAAGTCTGAATTCATGCCTAACAAATCTTGAAGAACAAGCACTTGACCATCTGTATTTTCACCTGCACCAATGCCAATGGTTGGTATATCTAATGCGCTTGAAATACGTTCTGCCACATCACTTGGAATGCATTCTAATACTATGGAAAAACATCCTGCTTCTTGTAATTTTTGAGCTTGCTCAAATAAAATATCGGCATCTTTGAGGGATTTGCCTTGAACTTTATATCCGCCAAATATATTTACAAATTGTGGGGTTAAACCAATGTGCCCCATAACAGGTACACCTGAATGAACCAGGTGTTGAATATGTTCGATATTACCTTCTACACCTTCTATTTTAACAGCCTGTGCGCCTGCTTGAATAAGCTTTAAAGTAGCTTCTATTAACTTATCTTGTGAACCGCGATTACTTAGAAATGGCATATCAGCAACAATGAATTTTTTTGTACCTGCAAGACCTTTTTTTACAGCAGAAGTATGTAATGACATCATATCAATATCTGCAAGCGTCGTATCATCGTGACCGTGCATTGTCATCGCTAAACTATCGCCAACTAGAACGCAATCAACATTTGTTTGAGAAACAATTTTGGCAAAACTGTAATCATAGCAAGTAATGAAGGTGATTTTTTTATTATCAACCTTAAATTTTTTAAAATCAGTTACTTTCATTTTTAGAATCCTGGTTAAAGGCAAATAGTTTAACAAAACCATTATAAATGTCTTCTAGTGGATGACCTTTTAATGTTTTTAAATGTTTATCAATTGTCTTGGTATCATTTCGGATTAAGGGGCCAGTCAAAGCATTTTTATAGTCTTTCTTTAGATTGATGAGAGTTTGTTCTAAAATCGGAAAAACATCTTCTGGATTAATTCCAAATTTATCTTTAAGTTCAGTAAAATAAGTTTGCCATAAAATCGTTGTAAAGTTATTGGCTAATGACCCTAAGCAATGATAATAAGCCTTATCTTTACCTTCTATATAAGCGTGAGGATTTTTGAAGCCTGGTAATATCTTTTCAAATGGCACTTTATGTTTTTCACATACGAATAAAATTTTTTCATAAGTCAATCTATCATAAACTTCTGGTCCAAAAGTCATAAGAGGATGGGCTGAGTTAGCTAAATCTGTTGTAAGCGAACCAGAAAAATGAATCAGAATTTTATTTAATTGATTAAGCTTATGTTTAAGAATAAAGCCCTCAATGTCCCCATCTTTTATAAGGATAAAGATATGGCTAGATAAATTTGCTTGAGTGTTTAATTGATCAGAAGATTTTGGTCGATACCAGTGGTCTGTTTCAATATTTAAATATTGGCAATATTTCAAAAAATGCTTGGCCATACGACCGTTGCCAATAATTAAAAACCGGTTGATTTGCATGATATTGAACTTTAGATGCAATAATTAGCAACTATATCGAAATATTATAAGAGATACCAATAGTTGTGTTAGATAACTTTTTGTTTATTTATGCTCGAGTCTAAATAATTTGAAATATCAGTGACTTTATTTTTTTCATCTACAAATATTAAATCTGGGTTTAAATCTTTTGCTTCTTCGTTTGAATATTCAGCGTAAGAGGCAATGATAACTTTGTCACCTTGTTGGACCAAGCGAGCAGCGGCACCATTTAAGCATATTTCACCTTCATCACCTAAAATCACATAGGTTGAAAAGCGTTCACCATTGTTACCATTATAAATTTCTACTTTTTCAAATGGTAATAGATTCGCTTGTTTGCATAATTCCCTGTCAATACTGATTGAACCATAGTAGTAAAGATTTGCCTCTGTTACTGTCGCCATGTGAATTTTTGATTTGAGCATGGTTCTATTCATTATCTAAGTGCACCTATATATGTGTGGTTCGTTTGTATTTTATCCGATAGGTGTCAGATGTCAAATTGTGGCTTTATTTCTCATGAATTTTGAAATAAATACGATTGTGATTATTATTAACACTGACATAAATAGCATGACATGCATAAACTCAACATTAGTAATGCTGTCTTCTGAATTTGCTGAGTCACCATATGCAATTACACCCATAATGGCTGTACAAAGTGAAGCGCCTAAATAACGAAAGTGGAAAACAATGGCATTGGTTTCTTGTACATCATCTTGATGGATTATTGATGATATCTGGCTTGGTAATGCGCTTAATATAGGGCCAACAAAAAATGCATACATAGCTGCAAAAACGAAACAGGCTGTAATGCTGTTATAAAGCGCACTAATTCCAAGTCCCATAAAAGCCACAATGATCATGCTGAATGATAGAATAATGACGTATTTTCGATTAGCATTTGTTGTAATTCGTCCAGCAATTGCGGGTGAGATTAAGCCAAAGAAAGTCGTCGACATTAAAAAGGTGCCGGTTTCTATGGGCGTTAGTTTAAAATGTTCAAGCAGTAATAGACTAACAAAAACGATTACCATTAAACTGCCTTGAAGGGTAAAACCTGTTGCGGCACAACTTGTGATTTTTATGTCCCTTAACGTTTGTAATGGAAAAATTGGGTCAGTATGTTTTAAACAATGGCGAATAAAGAAAAATGAAATAACTAAAAACGAACATAACAAAATAATATTACTAAATTCAAAACCATTAAAGCCTATGCTCATGCAATCAAATATTAAAATGAATGTCCCAATACATAATAGTGTGCTGCCAAGATAATCAAAATGACTCGGTGATGGTTTTTTCGCAGGTGTAGTTACATAAACTGCAACAATACCCAAAATACATATAGGCGGAATAAGTAAGAAGTTCCATCGCCAAGAAATATATTCAATAATTGAGCCAAATATGATTGGGCCAATTATAAAGTAACAAGTGTTAATGGTAATAAACCAGCTAAAATATTTATCAAATTTCCCATCTGTAATTGAGTCACGTATTAGAGTAATGGCTGAAGGGGCGGTCATGGCGATTGCAACACCTTGTACAAATCGGCTGATTAATAATTCGGTCTCATTATACGAAAAAGCACAACCCAGACTTGCCAATAACATGCAGACTAAACCTAGAATATACATGGATCTAGAGGTAATAATTTTTGCGATGCGGCCAAATACAATAAATGTACAGGCTGAGCCTAGGGTAAAACTATTAATGATCCATTGTTGAATTTCATTATTAAATCCAAGCTCTTGTTGCATGGATGGTAAGGCAATATTCGTACCTGATTGGGCAATGACAAATATGGCAACATTTAAGCTACAAGCAAGTAATACTATCCAAGTCTTATTTATCATGCGTGTGCAGTTAAAGTTATGATGTTCAAATAACAATTATATTTAAAAGCCTGCTGGATAGGAAAATTTTGACAATGTTTTTAAATTACAATGCTACATAGCGCTTGTCGAGAATAAGACGATAGTTACAATTAATACATATAAACCGACAAATGGCCAGAAGATGAGTTTGGGTAATAAATTATTCTTGTATAAAATAAAATTAATATTTGCCTTATTCAAATACAGCAAATTATTAAACGCAGTCAGTACGGTGAGTAAATATCCAAGTAAATAACAGTATTCGGCATAGCTTATTAAAGAGGCGTTTAAAACAGACCTAAGCGCAACATGTGAGACACTCAGGACAAATAATAATGTTGCCGCAAATCCAAGGATAGTATATGGGGACTCGCCTTTAAATAATGACCATTTCATAATGCTTAAATAGGCACAGCAGATAACAAGAATTAGCGGTAAGAAGTAAATAACTAATGGCCCGAGTAATTTTCTATGTAGTTTTACATTGAATGATAATTGAGGAATGCCATTTCGATATTCAAATTTTGAATTCCCAAAGTTTGTTGACAAATTACTGTCTTGATAAGAAAAATAACTTTGGTTAATTTCCCAGCTTTTTAAGAAAATATCTTCATCTACGCCCATCTGTTGTTTGGGTGACGTGGTGTCGTAGCTCATAAAGTCAGGAATTGGAATGACATATTTATGGAAATCTTGTGCCCATAAATCAATTTTTAAAATTTGGTTCCCAAAAGGGAATAAACTAGTTCTAGGTTCAAATTCTAGCTCTAAGATAGCATGCCATACATATAGTCGATAGTCTTGTTCTTCTAATTCAAATTCTAAACGGTCAAATTTTTCATTCATTTGCTGTGGGAAGATGAAGCCTGGCTTAATGTCTACAGCATCAAGCGGATATTTATGCCAAACATAAGCAGAAACTCTAATAGATGATGGTGCAGTAAAAAATAAATTTTGAATAAAAATGCCAGTTGGAACAAGCGTGTATTTATGATTAGGGTTTTCTAAATAGTCATTATTTTCTAAATAATGCATTAGTGTTGACTGATTATAAATAGGGGTGATGCCTCTCTCTTCATCTTCATGGAAGATAGTCCACGGGTAGGTAATGGCGCCAAGTATAAATATACTAAAGACACAAAATGCAAAGGCAAAAAGACGCCATTCGGATAGGTGGTATATTTTAAACCATAATGCAGCGATGCATATCGCTAATAAAATGGCTAAAAATAACAAAATTTTTAAAGTAATTTCAAGGTCTTTTAGACTGTTGTATAGGTTCTCAGATACATTATCTACAACCACTAATAACCAAGGTGTTCCGGGGATTGAGCTTAAATCAACCCACAATTCTTGTTTGTTTTTGTGGTCATATGCCTCATGAATATAATCTATATCTGACTGTGAATTGTTATTTAGTATTTGAGATAGAGTATCTGCATTTTCCTTAGCCAAGAATTCATTGAATGGTTGTGCCATGATTTTTTGGTTTGGGTGAATAAGAATATTTTCTTTTGGCGTAACAACAAAACTAAACCCAACTTTTCCTAAGTCGATATCAAAAAGCATTTCTCTGGCTGCTTTAAGTGAAAAATTTGCATAAATAACGGCAATGATATTTTTATTTTTGTCATATAGAGGTAGATCGTACTCTATAACATGGGTTTGGTTAATGCTATCAAAATAAGGTTCTGACCAGCCTGGTCCTTGTTTTATTGCATTGATATACCAATCATTATCAACATTTTCATCATCTAATAAGGTTTCACTTGTGTAATTATATTCTTCTGCAACATCTGTGTATTTATAGCTGCCATCTTTAAATGTATTGATGTAAGGCGCATATAATTTACCATCTTCATTTGCTGCATATGCAATGCCTACCCCAAATAACTGAGGGTGCTGAATAAGTGCCTCTTTGAGAACCTGTTTAATTTGATTTTGGTCTAAGTCATTGTTATTGATTCTATGTTCAATATCTTTAACTGCTTTTATAGGGATTTTAAAATTTTGGGCGAGCATTTTTGCTGCAGCTTCAGAGGATTTTTCGAAGTTAGCCTTTTGCTCATTAATCTGGAATTGTTGGTTTTGGTATGTTTTGTAACCTATAACAAGAATGGCAAGTGCTAAGACAATAGCAAGAGTAGCGATAGTATATTTTACAAATTGTTCTTTAGATGAAATCTGAGATCTTGGCATTATTTTTACTTATCCATAATTATTTCATTATAGCCAAACTTCGAAATTAAGCTAAAAATAGAGAGTATTAGCCATAAATTTTATTTAATTGACCCTTTTAAGAGATATAAGTGGTATTTGTCAGATATATAATGAAATGTAAAATTTGGAGCAATATTAAAATATGTAAGTAAATTTTAATTATGTTAGATATGATGTTAGTGTATTTATTAAGATTAAAGCTATAGTGGAGGTCATAGTGGCAAAGACTTATTTTATTCACAATTATGAAGCATTTAAGGAGCATATAAATTTTCTTGGTTGTCCTGATAGGCCAGAGAGAATGAATATTATTAAGCAAGCCCTTAAGCAATGTAATAAATATGATCTTATTGAAGAAATAAAGATAGAAATTGATCCAGTTCCTGAAGACTATGAAGATGCTTTACTTCAAGTCCATAGTGAAAAACATGTGCAAAGTGTTAATGATTCTCCTAAGCATTTAACTGCGCTATATCCAATTCAAGCTGTACTAGATTCGATTGACCATGTTCTAGCAACAGGGCCAAATACTGCGTTTTTTGCTATTCGCCCACCAGGACACCATAGTTTTGACGGCGGGGCTAATAACGATGACAGTATTGACGGTGCTGACAGTGTGGGTGAAGGATTTTGTTTTTATAATAATGTTGCTGTAGCTGCGATGTATGCAGCTGAGTACCACCATAAGAAATCAATCTTGATCATAGACTGGGATTACCATCATGGTAATGGTACACAAAATGCTTTTTTTGATGTTAAAGGAATACACGATAAAGTAATAAGTGCGCGCCATCCACACGTAAATGTTTACTTTTTATCTTTGCATAACGCAACTATTTATCCGTATCGAGCTGATCCATATACGCACCCGCATAATTTAGGTACTGTTAATGGAAAGGCGCATGCGAATAAGAGTTATATCCATAATGTGCATATAGCCAAGGAAGATTTTCTAGATGAAATATATTTGCCTAAATTTAAGCAAGCTGTCGATGAGGCACTTGATAAATTTATTCCTGATATCGTTTTTATTTCAGCAGGATTTGATGCCAGAAATGGTGATCCAGTTGCTCGTTTTATTGAAGGTGAAGGCTTAAGTGATAAATGCTACTATGAAATGGCAAAATATGTAAAAGAGTCATTATATAAAGTCAATCATTCAGCTTCAATTATTTCCCTTTTAGAAGGGGGTTATAATGTTGAAGGGAAAGGCTTTTCAGAGGCAGTGGTTGAGCATATTAAAGGTCTAAATTCTGAGGTCGATATCACAATCGAATAAGTTGCACTAAACTAATAATCATATTGAGATTACCATATTTGGAAATTATTTTTCTTTATGTCACCTATTCGATTTATTGGATGTGTTCTTTTAGTTATTAGCTGCATGATTGGCGCTGGTGTTCTTGCATTACCTGTTCTGGCAATGCAAATGGGTATTATGAATGCGCTGATAATCATGTTGGTATTTTATATTGTGATGTGTATTTCAGGGTTGCTAACGCTTGAAGTCAGTATCACGATGCCAAAATATCGTAATCACTTTGGATCAATGGCAGAATTAAGCTTTGGTTCGGTTGGTAAATATATAACGATTATTGCTTTCGCAATTACACTGTATGCAGCATTAACCGCATATGTGGCTGCCAGCCCAGAAGTAATTTATCCGACAATTAAAAACAATTTTGGTGAAATTATGCCACAAAATTTAATCGGATTGATCTTTACCTTAGTGCTCGGCGCAATTGTTATATTAAGTGTGAAATATGCTGAAGTATTAAACCGCTTTATCATGGGTGTAAAACTAGGTTCATTAATATTAGTGGTAACACTTTTGATTGGTTATGTTAGTTACATCGATTTCGCGATGCCAAAACTAATAATTTCAAAGTTACCCGAACAAATATCAGTAATTATACTTGCTTTCTCATACCAGTCGATTGTGCCCAGTCTGGTCAATTACATTGGTAAAGAACATGGTCAAAGTATCAAGAAAATTATTATTACAGCAACTACGTTCACCTGTATTATTTATATATTGTGGGTAAGTGTGATGGTTGGTCTGATTAATCAAGCTGCTACGAATGTTGATGTACATAGTATGTCTTTGGCACAGCTAGTTGATTTAATTCATCATCATTCTGGTTCTCATTTTGCACCGATTATGATAGAGGTATTTTTAAATATAACTTTGTTTACGTCTTTTCTGGCATTATCAGTGGCTTTTGTTGATTTCTGGATTGATGCGCTCAAGTTAAGCTCGAAATACCGTGGCAGAATAATAGCTGGGTTAGTTGCCTTTATCCCGCCTTGGATTATTGCGACTTACTTTGAAAGTGTTTTTATTAAAGCATTAGCTGTTTCAGGCTATGCAGGGTTGGTCTTTGCTTTACTATTACCAACTTTAGTTGCCTATAAGTTATATTCTAAAAACTTCCCAAATGGTTCGATGTATTTAGCAGGAGGTAAACCCGTTAGAGCGGTAATGGCTATAATTGCTATATTTGTGATGGTGGTAATATTTTTGGGAAGTTTGTTTTTATAGGCTATTTCTTATGAATATCCGCAATTCTTAAAATATGATGCCTGCCTAAATAAATAAACCAAGTTGTAAACAAGCCGATAATAAAACTAAAGGTGAATAACCAAGCCCAACCTAGTGATCCAGCAGTCCAGCCAGCAAAGGGGCCGATAAAAACACGTCCAATTGAGTCGATTGAAGAAAACAAAGCAAACTGAGTGGCTGAATAAGCTTTATTACATAGGCTCAGCAGAAAGGCGACTAATACTGCGCTGCCCATGCTACCAACAAAATATTCAACCGCAACAGACATAACCATTAAGGGATAGCTTTTACCAACAATTGCCAATAAAACATACATTAAGTTTGCACAAGCCATTAATAAACTAAACCATAAAAAGCCTCTATAAATGCCAATTCTTTTTACAATTAAGCCACCGACAACAAGACCTGTTAAAGAGAATATTAGTGAAGAAGTTTTATAAGCAATCGCAATATCTACTAGGGTAAAATTCAATCCTCTTAAAAAGAAAACTGAATTAAGAGAAAATGCTAAGCTATCACCAAGCTTATACACAATGGTAATAAATATGATGAACATACATGCCCAGAAACTATCTCGGGAGAAAAATTCTCTAAATGGCATGACGACTGCTTTAAAAATTGTTTGGGGCTGGTGAATGGCTTTAATTTGACTTGGCGCAATAAATGTCCCCAGAATCCCAACTAACATAAAGCTAGACATAATCAAAAAAGCAATATGCCAGTTTGATGCAGCCACTATAAATAATATGACTGTGCTCGTACAAAACATTGCCAGCCTATAGCCTAAACTTGAGACTGATGCACCAATGGCACGTTCATCTTCATCTAATATTTCAACCTGATAAGCATTAAAAGCAATATCTTGTGTTGCAGAGGCAATGCTAACAAGTAAACCCACTATTGCAATGCTGAGTGGATGCAGGCTAGGTTCTAATGTGGATAATATGCAAATAAGGCAAATAAGTGCTAATTGCATCATAAAAATCCAACTTTTACGTCGGTTAAAAAACGGTAAAGCATAGCGGTCAATTAAAGGAGACCATAAAAACTTAATTGTATACGGAAAGGTTAATAGAGTAAGGAGACCTATGGTTTCAACCGGCACACCATACTTGGTATACCAAATTGTGTAAGTAGAGGCTACCAACATAATTGGTAATCCAGAAGAGAAGCCTAATAAAAACATGGTGAGCATTTTGCGGCTAGAAAAAATTGTTTTAAAACTATCTATAAATATTTCTTTAAGCTTTTCCTTGCTAACCATTTGTTTTATATTCCTTTAATTAAAAGTCTAATTCATTTTAGACTTGTGTTCATTCAAGTCTAGACCTGGTTACTTTTATTAGTATAGCAGTTATTTTTTTATGAATATGAAACGTGTTATATCGATAACATGGTTCAATTATTTTTAAGGTAAGTACTTCATTTGTTTAAAATTGTTAGGGAATATGATGAAATTCTGCTGCAATAAACTGTATTGTAGATTTGATTTGTAGTATGTATATTAACCATAATTTGATATCTGGCAATACGATTGATATTATCTTTTTAGTTATATATTTCTGGTAGTTATTATGAATACCTTCGACTTATCTGCATTCCCAATCGACACTCAACAGCTTGTTAATGAAGTTATCCATTCCTCACTAAGCCCAGAGGAAAAATGGAAACAAATTTCTGGTAAAGTATTAAATTCAAGCATCCCATTTGAAGTGCATAATCAGTTATATCATCGTATATGGGGTGATTCTGAAATAACTTATATGAGCTTCCCAAATAATGATGACTTAAATCATTCGTATTTGGCAAAATGGATGAAGTCTCTAAATATTAAATCAGTGCCAGAATTCCATAAATGGAGTTGTGAGAATAGAGCGGAATATTGGCAAAAAGTCATTGATGATTTGCATGTTCATTTTGATACAGCACCAGAAAGCATTGTTGATTTATCAAAAGGCCAATGTCATCCAAAATGGTTACCAGGTGCATCATATAATATTGTTGATACGGTCTTGTCTGCTGACCCAAATAAAGATGCGATTGTATTTGCCGATGAATTTGGTAAAACCAGTTCTTGGACATATGCAGAATTAACTACAAAGGTAAATCAAGTTGCTAATGGTCTCGATACAATTGGTATTCAAGCGGGTGATCGAATAGCAATTGATATGATGATGACGGCTGAATCAGTGGCGATTTATCTGGGTATTATTAAAGCAGGTGCTGAGGCCGTTTCGATTGCTGATAGTTTTGCTGTGGATGAAATTAAAGTTAGGCTTGATACCTCTGATGCCAAGTTAATTTTCACGCAAGATTATATTGACCGAGCAGGTAAAAAAATAGCCATGTATGAAAAGGTTAGACAGGCTGGAGATATTAGAATTGTTTCTATTATGCATGAAAATAGTTCTGTGGAATTACAAAAAGATGATATTTCATGGCTAGATTTTTTATCTGAAAATAAAGAATATACTTCAAAGAAATTTTCGGCAGATAAAACTATTAATGTACTTTTTTCATCTGGTACGACTGGTACACCAAAAGCGATCCCATGGGATCAAACCACTGCGCTAAAAGCTGCGACTGATGCATTAGTCTATTTAAATACAAATGAAAAAGATGTATGGGTTTGGCCAACAAACCTAGGTTGGATGATGGGGCCTTGGTTAGTCTTTGCAAGCTTGTTGAATAAGTCAACTCTTGGGTTATTTTATGGTGCGCCTAATGCAAAAGAATTTGTGGGTTTTGTTGCTGAAAACAAGGTGACTAAGCTTGGGGTAATACCTAGTATTGTCAAAACTTGG
>JAOMSY010000130.1 GCA_028355575.1 Francisellaceae bacterium
ATAAAGCAGGGGTTGAAGAGTATCAGCACTGAAAAGATATATCAAAATTTTATTATTGAAAAATGGTATGTCATATTTTTTATATTTGTCTCCTATTTGTTTTTTTATTTAGTGATTTATTTTGGTTTACGTCATCCACCCAAAAAGACAAATATCCCTGATCAATATATTCTTCAGATGCCGTTGAGAAAACTATTATATTTCCGGTTAAATGTGGTTGGAGCATATGTTTTTGTATATGCACTGATATATGCAAGCTTATTGTATAGCAATGTATCTGATGTCATTATTCATTTGCTACAAAGTATCTCTGTCGTTTTTGTTAGTGCTATGCTGGTTTGGGTGTCTTGGTTGATAAAACGACTTGTTAAAAAGCCTGTGTCATTCATTATATTATTTAGCATTATCATGTTCTTTTTAGTGGTAATTTGCATTGCAGTTTCAGGTTATTATGTAATTATCCAATATATCTTACAAAGTATTTTGCTCACCATTTTTGGTTTGTTGGCTATCTTCACTTATACCCGTGTGCAAGAAAAGATAACAACAAGCTTAAACGATCAAAAGTATTTTTGGCAGAAAAAGCTGCGTTATTATTTTGATATTCGTGATGAGAAGACCATACCTGAATTGGCGGTTCTGAAACTAACTATGTTTATCACAATTTGGATTTTATATATTGGCTTCTTAGTTTCGGTGTGGGGGTGGAAAACAGTCTATCCTGATCGATATTTTGATGCGTTGGTTCAAGGCTTTGAAGTTGTCCGCATACAGTTAGAACCATTACAAATTTTCATTGCTATTATTGTATTCGTTGTGCTCAGTTTGTTCGGACGATTCATAAGTGGTTCTATCGCACGTAAGAGTCGTCGGCAAGAGAGAGACCTACAAGTTGCTTTTGCCTCTATAACTGGTTACGTTAGTTTTATGGTAGCCATTTTTATAGCATTATTAGTATCAGGCGTTAATTTTACTGGCTTGGCAATTATAGCGGGTGCGCTTTCAGTTGGAATTGGCTTAGGGCTACAGGATATTGTTAATAATTTTGTTTCTGGTGTGATTTTATTATTAGAAAAACCAATTAAACCAGGTGATCGCATTATCGTTGGTGACACAGAAGGATTTGTGAAACGTGTCAGAGTAAGGTCAACACGTATCACAACGATGTCGCGGGCAGATGTGATTGTGCCAAATGCTGACTTAATTAAAAACCAGGTAACCAATTATATGTTCAGAGATCCATACTGGCGGGTTGAATGTAAAGTAGGGGTGGCTTATGGTAGTGATACAGAGCTAGTTAAACAGACACTATTAGAAGTGGCGCAGAATCATCAGAATGTCGTTCAGGATGAAGCAAATGGACCAGCTGTATTATTTAAACAGTTTGGTGATAGTGCACTTAACTTTGAGCTATGGTGTATTATTAAAAATGTAAATAGTAAATACGTGGTTGAAAGTGAGTTGAATTTTGCAATTGATAAAGCCTTTAGAGAAAAACGTATTACCATCGCTTTCCCTCAAAGAGACGTTCATATTTATCAGCAAAATAATAATAATCCTGCTGCTCCAGAAGACGATAATGCTTAATGTGTTGTATCTGATGATGAGTTATCTTGTCTTTTCTCAGCTAATATACGGCTAAATAACTGAAAGTTAATTTCAAGCTCAAATAATATTAGTGCTAACTCTTTAAATTTTTTTTCTTTCTCAACTAAATGTTCTAGTATCAAGGGCATAAAATTTTCAGTGGTAGTTTCAGGTAAATCTTGTAGTGCTTCTTTCAATAATGAAAGCTTCATTAACATTTCCTGAGCTGTAAACGAACGTAGCATGACAGGTTGCATGCCATCTACATTAAGTAGAATATAATAACTCTCAATTTGGCGGTCTGATTTCACAATATGGCAATAAGCATGGAGCTTAAAGGCTGAGAAAATATCTTGTGCAAGTTGGTTGATGGTATTGAGTGTTTGTTCAGATGATGACATTGCTATTAACGTTATTTAGTCTTTTCGTAAGACTAACAAGACTGATTTATAAATAGAAGCTTGCAGTGTGAATCTTATTATATTTGTGTTCTTATAATCTCTTTAGCAACTGTTAATGCAAATACTTCGGATACTTTTAAACTTAATAATTGGATTATAATATTTTTTCGTAAAAAAATAGCAGCTTTTTATCCTACCTCAATTATGGCGTTATCATTAATATAACTGATATGATCAATACAAGATCAATATTAAGAGTTACTTTTGCATGGCAAACCAATATGGTGGTGGTTTTTTACAATATATCCAAAATGAATTTCACTGTTCTGCAGAAGAATTATTAAAGATGTTCTCAGCTAAAGGTTTATCTATTTTAGAAGTAGTTGATGAGATTGGATGTTCTGAGAGTGTGGTTAGAAAGTACGCTAAATTATATGAAATTGATTTTATTAGAAAGGCAGCGCCAGGATATAAACTTAAAAAAGCTAAAGAAAGGAAACAGAAGGGGGTTAAGATTGACTCAGCCCTAAAATCAAAATGGATTTAGGATTCAAATAGACGCTAATTAAAGTAATATTTGCTTTGCTTACGGTTAATGCTAATCTTTTTCATAGAGTCATTTTCTTTAACTTTAAGAGGTATGAAGTGAATAAAATATACAAAAGTATTGTCTATGCCGTTGTTGTAAGTACATTAATCAGCTTGACTGCTTGTGCAGACGATGGATCTAGCTCAAGCGCGAAGTCACAACCAATACAAAATCAAATGGCAACGATGGAAACAATTATCAGTAACTTGAAAGCAGCTAGATTTACTTCTATTAATGAAATTAGCTATGAAAATGGAAACTATGAAGTAATTGGAATCGCAAAT
>JAOMSY010000131.1 GCA_028355575.1 Francisellaceae bacterium
ACGGTTAGCTGATAAGGTATTTCATCGCCTAAAGATCGCATTAATTTTTCACGAATAATTTCTGACACTAAAAAATTATCTGAGCGGTCAGTTAGTAAATCAGGATCATAATAAAATTCGCTATCTGGAAGACAGTCTTCAATAATTTTCTCTAATTCAGGCACATTCTTACCAGATTTTGCAGATATTGGGATTGTAATAAACTTGTCGCTAACTTGGTTAATCTTTCCAATAAGCGGTAAAATAATAGACTTATCTTTGATCATATCTGCTTTATTTATTGCGACAATAATGGGAACATCTAGCTGTGAGAGCCTTTTAAACACTCTATCTTCGACATCGGTCCATTTATTTGACTCTATTAAGAATAAAACCACGTGCACATCATCAATAATACTTTCTGCTGCCTTATTCATATAATGGTTTAGTGCATTCTGACTATTGGTATGAACACCTGGCGTATCAACATAAATAAACTGCGTCTCTTCAGTCGTCTTAATCCCCATTATCTGATGGCGTGTCGTTTGTGGCTTCCGACAAGTGATGCTGAGCTTTTCACCCAAGATATTATTTAATAATGTCGATTTACCAACATTTGGCCTGCCAATAATAGCAATATAGCCACATTTTGTATTACTCATTTATAAATGCTTCCAAACGGTTCATTGCTTCAGTGAGTTGTTCGAGACTTGCCGCACAAGAAATTCTAAAATGCCCCTCTACACCAAAGGCAGAGCCATGAATAACGGCAACTTTTTGTTTATCTAAAAAGGCTAAAACAAATTCTTCATCTGAAGCGTACTGAGATTGTGCTAAGTATTTTTGCATATCGACAAATAAATAAAACGCACCGCTAGGCATAGTCACATTAAACCCATGGAGCTGATTAATTCTGTCACAAACATATTTCACACGTTGTTGATATGCTTCTATTTGCGGTAATAACTGTTCCCTCGGAATGCTCAAGGCATCAACCGCAGCATATTGGGATATTGAACACGGGTTAGAAAGTGACTGCGATTGAAATACTCGCATCGCTTTAGTGATATCACTCGGTGCAATTGAATAACCCACACGCCAGCCTGCCATCGCATAGCTTTTTGATATACCATTTTGGATAATACATCTATCTTTCAGATCTGGTGCTACCTGTAAAATATGTGCTGGCTGTTCGTTCCAATAAATTAGATCATATATCTCATCACTAAAAATAAATATATTTGGATGTTTGCGTAATACATTCGCAATTTCAGTTAAATCTTCTGCTGAATAAATAACACCAGTGGGATTATTCGGGCTATTTAGAATAACGACTTTAGTTTGAGGTGTAATATTTTGTTCAAGCGCCTCTGCGGTTAACTTAAATAAACCCGCTTTCTTTGATTCAACTATTACCGGTATACCATCACATAATTTAACCATGTCAGGGTATGACACCCAAAACGGTGCCGGGATAATTACTTCATCACCATGGTTGATCAATACATTAAAAGCATTAAATAAGGCATGTTTCGCCCCTGTTGTTACCATTATCTCTTCAATTGAAAAATCTAACTGATAGTCACGTGAATATCGTTTGGCAATTTGCTTTTTTAGCTCAGGGATACCATCAACTTGGGTATAACGCGTTTTACCCCGAGTAACGGCTTTAATCCCTGCCAATGCAGAAGATGCGGGTGACTCAAATGATGCCTCGCCCGCTGACAGAGCAATGACATCCTCACCTTGGTCAATTAAGTTTTTGGCAAGCCGTGTAATCTCCATCGTCGGAGAAGGCTTTATATTATTGATGCGTTGAGAAACTCTATTTTTCATTTTTGAGATTGATGCCATTTCCATTTAAGATATCAATAGCATGTTTGTTGTTAGGTTGCAAAGCTTTAATTTTGTTTACAACTTCTTGGAACTTATCCTTATCACCAAGGCTATATAACACGACAGCATAGTGTGCGCCGATTTCTCCTTCTGGCACAGTTTGATATGCTTGCTCTAAATACTTAAGTGCTTGTTTGTTTTCACCTAATTTATACAATACCCAACCCATACTGTCTTGTATCGCTGGTGAGTCTGGAGATAATTTTAAAGCCTTACTAATGAGTTCATAGGCTTCTTTATACCGATCAGAATTATTTGTTAAAGCATACCCAAAGGCATTTAACACATCAGCATTATTTGGTTCGTTCGCGATTACTTCTTCAAAGTCGTCTTGCGCTAAAGAAAGTTTACCGATATTTGCATATGCCAGCCCTCTCATATAAAGGTAATTAAGATCATGCGGGCTTAAAACTAACCCTTTAGTCAAGGTAGTAATCGCTTCTTCATTTTTATTTAACATTAGCTCTAAATCTGCTTGAATCGTTACCTTTGTAATTGCTTCTGTCTTATTACTAGGTTTCAAGTAACTCACTGACGCCAGTGCTTTAGCATATAAGCCCTTTTGAATAAACAGCATAGCCAAACGTACTTGTGCTTGAAAATAATATTTACCTTCAGAGACTTTGCTATACCAGCTAATTGCCAAATCAGTTTTATTTTGTACTTCGTATATTTGACCTGCAAAAAAACTTGCTTCAGACTCATATTTTGAGTGATCTAAACTTTCTAACAACCCTAGCGCTTTTGTTGTATCTTTCATATCAATAAGCACTAACGATTTTAGGTAAGTAATTTCATCGTGATATTCTTTGTTAGGTGGAATTTGATTTAGGAGATCCTCTGCTTGTTTAAGATTACCCTTCACAATATTCATTCGAACCAAATAAACCTTTGCAGCAATACTTTCTGGTGCTTCATCAACCCATTCATTGATAAGTTGATTAGCAACTTCATCTGCCTTTAATGAAACAGCC
>JAOMSY010000132.1 GCA_028355575.1 Francisellaceae bacterium
GCTAGAAATTCTCGCCTTTAATATTTTTGGTGTTTCTGAATATGCTGCCAGATTTTTTCCGGCTGTTATGGGTATTTTTACTAGTCTATTTACATATATAAGCTTACGCACATTAAAAGATCGTAAAACAGGGTTTATTGCAGCTATTAGTGTTGCCTGTGCGCCATTGTATTTTGTTCTGACCCACTATGCTAATATGGATGGTGAAGTTGGTAGCTGGCTAACCTGTAGTGCACTGGCTTTGCTAGTGGGCGCTAACCTACCCGAAAATACAACTAAAAGAACTGTTTTTCTATATTTAGCCTATATATTTGGCGCGGCTGCATTTCTAACAAAAGGATTAATCGGACTGGTTTTTCCGGCAGGGATGATATTTTTCTGGATGCTTTTCCTAAATAGATGGGACCAAATATTAAAGCTAAAACTAATAGCAGGACTAATCTTAGTCGTTATTTTAATTATGCCCTGGATGATACTATGTAATGAACAAAATCCTGGCTTCATTAGTTACTTCTTCATTTGGAATCAGTTTGATCGTTTTCTCGGCAATGATTTTAATATGCACCAACCTTGGTACTTCTATATAGGACCAGTTATTGCGAGTATTTTTCCATTTACATTATTTTGGATTCAAGCATTAAAGAAAAATATCAAAGACATTATCACTGATAAACATAAATCAAATATTGAACTTTTTTGCCTCATTTGGCTTGTCATGATTACCATATTCTTTTCAATTCCTGAATCTAAATTAATTGGTTATATTAGCTCTGCTATTCCAGGCACCGCGATATTTATGGCACTTTACTTCGCTAAAATTTGGGATAATAATTTATCAAGGGCGAATATAATATCTAGCTGGATTGTTGTTGCCATCTACATTATTTTATCAATTGGATTGGTGATTTTACTTTTTGTATCAGATAATCCAGGCGTCCAAGCATCAGCACCTTATATATGGATTCTATCCATTTCACTTATTTTCAGTGCTATTACCTATGCCTATATACTGCTACACAGACCAATTATCAAATACATCTATTTTTGTTTAATAGTACCAACTATCATCATTTTACTTTGTATCATGGCTGATTTAAAAAATTTTACATTACAATATAATTGGCCCATTGCAGCAAAAGTTGAACAAGTACTTAAAAAATACCCGAATGCTAAAATATATATGTATGGACAATTTTATTATGCCATTCCAATGTATTTAGGAAGAGAAATACCAACTGTTTCAAATTGGAATAAACTTAAGCTAGAAGATTTAGGTGATAACTGGCAAAGAGAAATCTATATAGGATTGAAAAATCCGAAAGAATTACCTTCAACGCTAATGATATATCCTGAATTCAAAAATATCTGGGAAAGCAATACAAATTCCCCAATCATCGTTATAATTGATAATGATAGTATGAAGAGTTTTAATAAACTAATTAGTCACAATTACCATATTCTTGGTACAGTACCCCATCGAAGTGCCATCATTCTAGGTAATGATAATATTATTATAAATAATTAACAAAGAGTCTATAACATATGCCTATTCCAAGTAATTTAATTGATCAAAAACTTTCATTAGGCGTGATCAATACCATTATATTGACAATTATTATTATCTTTACCTATTTTATTTCTAGGCAATTAATAAAAAGAAAGGTTGACAGTCATACAAGAGCAAGACGTTATATATTAAGAGCTTTTTATATCATTATCACTATATATGCTATTTTATTTATCCGCATTTGGGTTGATGGTTTAAGTAGCATCTTCACAGTATTAGGTTTAGTGAGTGCCGGTTTAGTTATTTCCAATAAAGAAAATATTATGAACTTAGTTGGTGGTTTGATTATTTTATGGCGTGGCCTATTTATAGAGAGTAACTTAATAAAAATACGTAATTATGAAGGCTATATCTCTAAAATAGGTCCTATGTACTTCACCATATATCAACATTATAATCCAGAAACTAAGAAATATTCAGGCCAAATTACACGGATTCCAAATGGATGGGTCATTACCGATGCAGTGACAAATTACTCACATTCTATTGTTATTATTGAAGATCATTTAAACTTTAAAATATCTAGTCGAAATGAATACCCTATATTAATTGAGGGTGCAAAAAAAATACTAGACCAGTTACTCAAGCTATATTGTAAAAAAGCAGTCAATTTATCTACCAACACGGATATAATACAAGATATAGTTAATAGTTCAGCAGTAAGTATTTCACCTGATATCGATAATATTGATCAAATATGTATCAATCTAAAGTATAAATGTAGCTATTTAGATTCAGAGGAATTTAAAGATAAGCTTAGCTTTGAGATAACTAAGCTATTATATAATAAAGAAATCTTTGGTAGATCTAAATCCTAACTACCAGTATTTGCAGCTGGTTTACTATCAGCGTTAGTGCTACCACTATCTTTTATAGACAGTAACTCTACTTTGAAAGTTAGTGCTTGGTTAGGACCAATTGTAGGTGGCGCAAATTTTCCATATGCTTGGTCAGGAGAACAATATATCTGCCAAGTTGACCCAACAGGCATTTTCTCTAATATTTTTGTCCAACATGGAATAACTTGACCAACAGGAAAAGTTGCAGGCGCATTACGTTTATAAGAGCTATCAAACTCTTTACCCATACTACCATCTGCTGTCAAAATATTACCTTGGTAATTAACATTCACAGTATCTGATGCAGTTGGAACCTTACCATCACCTTTAGTGATCACTTTATAGTAAATACCGGTTTCTAATTCCTTCATACCACTTTGCTTGCCAATAACGGCCA
>JAOMSY010000133.1 GCA_028355575.1 Francisellaceae bacterium
TTAAATCTAGTTAGCTACCCTGTAATTTTATATACATTTACGTTATTTTAATGCAATTAATTTTAGAACAATAAAAAAATAATATAAATATCAGATAGATACTCAATTGTGACATAAAACAAAATGTATTTATTTCAAATATTACTTATTAAGCGCTTAAATTATATTAAGATTACGTTTTGTACATAATTAAGGATGGATGTTATGAAATTAAAATTATTATCATCAGTTATTGCGGCGAGTTTATTATGTTTTTCAGCCGAGATTAATGCGCAAAGAGTTGCGCCTAGTGAAGATAACCCACTGTTGGGTGGGTATTATGCTTCTTGGTCAAGGTGGGGTGGTGATGATGATAACATGCACGGCCGATCTAGAGGTGATGTGTTTAAAATTGACAACTTAGGTGTCTCGCCTAACTATATTGTCTATGCCTTTTTAAATATTCATACATCACAGAACTTAACTAACCAAATCACTTACGGTGGTGTAGACATTACCGCTTCAGTATCTCAAATGAAAAATGGACAAGTATTTGATGTTGAAGAAGTGGCTGACAGTAGTGGCGCCTTTCAAAATTATAATTACCTAAAAGAATACTCCCAAGAAAACCAAACTATTTTACTTGCCTCGATTGGCGGGTGGAGTTATGCAAAAAGATTTACAAATTTTTATCGTGATGCATCAGCTGCTCAACCAAATGGCATTAATGCTAATAACCAAGTGTTAGTTAATTTTCTAGGCTCCATAGAATCTTGGTTAAATGACCATCCAATGTTTCATGGGATATCAATCGATTGGGAAGCACCTGGTTATGAGCATGATTTTAATTTAGAACCAGACAATACCGAACATAGAGGTGAGGCTAAGTTCTTTAATTTACTCGTGCAGGAAGTGAGAGGAAAGTTAGATCAAATGCAACAGCAGAATAATCGAGATTATTATTTAACAGCCGCGGCATTTGTTAACCCTAAAGTTGCAGCTGGTGATGACAGTGATGGTGATGGAAAAGGCGATGTTGATTGGGGTGCGGTATCCGAGAATCTAGATTGGATTGATTTAATGGCGTTTGATATAAATGGTCAATTTAAATTATCTGGTGATGCACGAGCACTGAGTCAAACAGATTACGCCTATATACAAAATGCTTTAAGATATTATGTCGAAGATCAAGGTGTATCACCAATAAAAATAATTTTGGGATCACCTGCTTATGCGAGACAGATGTTAACAAAACATACACCATCTCCAGCAAATAATTATAGTTATAATGGAGATATGAAATACCATAATTATCAACAAGCATACGATAATTATTATAATTTATTTTATGGGCCTAATGCCCAGTATCCACAGCATATCTATATTGATGCACCAAATGTAGAACCGCTTCATCCGGCTGGTGGGATGCAAGATGCAACGGGTGTATACAGTTACTCATGTTTTACAGATATCATAGAATCATCAGAAGGCCAATCAAACAATATTTTAGCGTATTGCCCTGTAAACAGTACGGTTGATAATCGTGGTAATGTAGGTCAAGAATTACCTAGTGATTTGCACCTAACTTATATAAGTGCTGATATACCATGGGTCTATGGTCAAACAATGGGTTCAGTAGTTCAAGCATATGCATTTAACCAGACCTTTCACGGATTTCCTGTATTCACCATGGAGACGCAAGATTCATTAAGACATAAGATAGATACATTTATTTTAGCCACGGCGCCAAATCCTAGTCCGACACCTGTACCGTCTCCAACGCCAGTCCCGACGCCCATTCCAACACCTATACCAACGCCAATTCCTACTCCTGTTCCGACACCAGTGCCAACGCCAGAACCTACTCCATTGCCGACACCTGCGCCCACCCCCGTACCTAATCCTGAGTTGAACGGTTTACCTGATTTAGCTTTTGTGGGATATTGGCACGCTTCATTTAAAAATGCGGCAAATGCAGTGCGTTTGAATGAATATACCAATTCCAACTTTAATGTTATTAACGTATCGTTTGGGATTATTGATGCAAACGGTAACGTAACTTTTGATTTAGCATCAGGTGCTTATGGCGGTAATACTGAGCTGCTGAAACAAGACATTGCTTTATTGCAAGCTAACGGGAAAAGAGTTGTGCTTGCCATTGGTGGTGAAGGTGCCGTTTGGACTGGGCTAACAAATCAAACAAATATTAATAACTTTGTGATATCTACCCAATCATTAATGAATGAATATGGTTTTAATGGTGTTGATTTAGATAACGAAGATTCTGCCATGTTATCAGCTCATATTGAGTCCTATGGCAATGCAATTGTTCAATTAAGGCAAGCAATTGGTCAAGAAAGTATCATCACTATTACTCCGTTTGGCATTAGTGTTTATGATGATGGATTTATTGATCCGTACAATGTTTATCGTCCACTTATTGCTAATGCAACTGTAATGGCTGCGGTTGATGCAGTTCAGCCAATGGCTTATAACGAATGGGTAGGTGGTTGTGATCCAGAGTTTGGTGGATCTACTCAATGCGAGAATGGATCACAAGAATATTTAGAAAGAGTTTATGAAAATTACGCCTCCTTTATGGTTGCTAATGGAATTGATCCAAATGAAAAGTTAATTCTTGGGGTATTGTCATCACCTTCTGCTGGTGTTGCTGGACACACTACAACCTTGGCTGAAAACAATGCTGCCATAAAATGTATACTCGGTAACGCAGAGTTGTGTGACGAGCAAGATATCCCGAATTATGGACTAAGAGGGGTGATGACTTGGAGTATTAACTGGGATAAAACT
>JAOMSY010000134.1 GCA_028355575.1 Francisellaceae bacterium
ATTTTCTGATACCGCTAAATTAGATAGTGAACTTATTATTAGCCACGTAACGCATCTCACTAAATCATACCTTTATACTTGGCCTGAAAATGATATTTTAGCACAAGACATAAATATAATTAGCGATTTGATATCTACCAGGAAACAAGGTAAATCAATTGCACATATTATTAGTAAAGCTGAGTTTTGGGACTTAACTTTTAAGGTTAGCGATGATACATTATCACCGCGTCCTGATACTGAAACAATTATCGAGTTCATTCTTGATCAGTTTGATATAAACAATAAATATTCAATACTAGATCTTGGTACAGGGACTGGTGCGATTGCGGTTACACTGGCCAAACTACTCCGTAAATCAAATGTAACTGCGACAGACATTTCAAACAATGCTCTCTCAATTGCGCAAGAAAATTCCCTAATAAACGAAACGGATAATATAAGATTTATAGAAAGCAACTGGTTCTCAAATCTAGATCAATCAGAGCGTTACGACATCATTATCTCCAACCCACCTTATATTGATTTTAATGATCCTGAAGTTGAAAAAAATGTACGAACACACGAACCCGGTTTAGCATTATTCTCAAAAAACAATGGATTATTTGATCTGTTTTTAATCATAGAAAACGCAAAATATTTTCTAAATTCAAACGGTACATTAATTCTGGAGCATGGTCACAAGCAAGGAATAAAGGTATCAAATAAACTCCGAGAGAATGGATATTCAAATATATTAAGCCATAATGATATAAACGGAATTCATCGAGTTACATCAGCTACTATTTAATTTTTTGTCATGACAAAATTATCTTGACCATTGAGATAAAAGCTGGCGAACCTGGCTCAAATAATACAAGTTTGACTGTAGTTGTTTCTGAGCCAATTTTAGCTGCACGACTGCTAAATCTGTCATTCCAATATGATAATAGTATTTAGCCATAAAGAAATGCGCGACACCTGGTTGACCAAGTTTTTGTTCATTCTCAGCAAGTTCTTTGTAAGCAAGGATATACTTAGGGTAATCACTATTAATATTTAATAATTCATTTTTAGCTTTTTTATAGTCTTTCTGAGATTGATGTAACTTTACTGTCAATATCAATAAGGGAAGAATATCAAAATGTTGTTCTCTAGCAGTATTTATCATAGCCAAAGCTTCTTCATACGAGTGTTCAATAATTAATGACTCAATAAATGTATATACAATAACAATTGATCTTGGATTATCGTTATATAAGTCGCGTAGTAAACTGACTGTATTTTGAATATTTCTGTTAAGTACAATATTGATGTAAGATTTTTTATACTTATCTACTTCATTGTCATTTACAGTAGAGAATAGTAGTGATTTTTTATGCTGAGAAGTAATTACCTCTAAACGCGCTTTCATAAAAATAAAGTCTGCCTGTGATATTAAAATAGAATGCTTGGTGCCCCTTCTTTTATGCTGCAATCTGTTTAATGCTTCTGATGCTCTTTTAGTTGGATATGGATGTGTATATAGTGCTTCCAGATTAGCGTGATAAGTATTTTTTGGTAGCCGATTAAAGAAATTTGCCATATCAGATTCTGGGTAATTAGCCTTGGATAATGTTTCAACACCAATCCAATCCGCTTCATATTCATGATCACGTGTATAGCCAATCATTGATTGATGTCCAGCAGCTAAAGTGGACGTTAATGCGGCACTTGCAGCCCGACCATCAACCATGGCTAAAGCAGCACTAGCAAGTATACCAGACATTTGTTTCATTAAGGTTGCACTTTGCTTTTCTACCATTCTCTCATAGTGTTTTTGTGTTACGTGTGCAATTTCATGTGCCAAGACACTAGCGACTTCACCTTCATATTGACTTTGTAATACTAACCCTGAGTATATCCCTATAATTTGGCCTGGTAGCGCAAAAGCATTAATAACATTTGTATTAAATAGGATAAATTCGATATGTGTATCCGTATCACGAGAATGGCTTAATAAATTTTTACCTAATTGCTCAATATAATATTGCCATAATGGATCTTCGACCACAGGAGTATATTGTTTAATCTGATTTAAAACATTTCGTCCTAATGCTCTAGATGCATTATCACTAATATTACCATCTGCAGCATCACCCAAATTAGGTAAAACAATATTTTGGCTATGTGTTTGAACACATAATAACAGTGAGCATGCTGTAGATAATACGACTTTTCGCCAAACCATTGCTGCTATCAAACATTTTAAATCCTATCTTCTAGCATAGAAGAAATGCTATAAATTTCATAATTTTTTTGACTATTCTTTATTCATTACATATGTTTATGATACTGGGTTCTATAAATTGAGGGTGTAAAAGTGCTATTTATTAAATTGCTGATTTGCTCTTTACAGCTCGTTATAGATATAATTAGGGACACATTCAGTCATCACCCTGAAACAGAACTTACACCAATTAAAATAAGTTTATCTAATTTACCAAAAGACGAACTTATTAGATCGGAATATAACAATAAAGCTTTTTCAAATGATAATATATTTGGTGGCTAACCCAAACAAAGAACTAATAATGAACAGTCTGGTAAGAACCTAATACATTTAGGTAGTCTGTTAAGATTGCGACTTCAGAGAGTGCTAGTCGAATATTTTCATCATCTCTATGTCCTTTAAAGTCGAGAAAAAACATATACTCCCAAGCCTGATTACGAGTTGGACGAGATTCTATTTTAGTTAAATCAATATCATATTTTGCAATCGCATTTAATACCATAGACAGCAATTTTGG
>JAOMSY010000135.1 GCA_028355575.1 Francisellaceae bacterium
TTGAGAAATTAGAGCGCCAAAATCAACGCACTATGTTTAATGAAGCAGAAAGTCACCCTTCAACTGCACACTTGTTTATCGTAAATCCTCTAAAAGGCCAAAACCTAGCTAATTTATTTTCTACCCATCCATTGACTGAAGAACGTGTTAGAAGATTAAGGTCAATGCACGTTTAATATTTCTTTATAAATCCATAATATTTTTAATCAGATTCAATATTATTCCGCTAAAATTTTGGTATTAACGTTGCCCAAGCAACATCAACAAAGTCTCATTTTATTGCGTTTTTATTTGGTGACATATCACAGTTTTCTAAGTTGAATTCAGGCTAACCAAATAAGCCTATTGACTGATTCTATCAGAAGCGCTTAAGCTAAAGACTTAATTGCCTGTTCTAATTGTTTAATACGCTGTTGTCTATCTCCCCATATTTCAACTAATAATGGTGGATTTTTATTTGGGAAAATATCATATAATCCCGCTCGAAAGATTTGTTTAAAATAATCATCTACTTCCTTGCGGTATATTGGATCAATTAGACGAATGCCATCATCTTCAATTTCAACTTGATGCTTATCAGTAATTGGAATGTAAGCAATAATATCAACAAATGATAATGCCTCTCTAACGGGTGCAACAAGGCTTTTAACATAGTCAGCAGAAATATCAGTCAAACCATATTTTTCTGGATATAATGAGTATGGAATATAGTCAACAGGAGAACGATCAAAAATTACATTTTCTTGATGATGATATTGTTTCACTCTAGAAATATTATGTAGTAACTGTATTCCATTATGAAAACGCGTTGCTTCTTTGCCAAATTTAATCTCATACCAATCACAAAGAGCCCTATACGGTTCTTCTTCGCGAAAATACTCTGGATGCGCTTTAATAAAGTCCCAGACAAAAGTACTTTTACCAACTGAGTGTGTTCCACTTACAACTATTCTCATTGCAGGTTCCAACTTATAAATACCTGTCTAGAAGTATAGACCAATATCAATACCGGATATTATATCCTTTTATAAAAATCAGATTTGATGTAAGTCGAAATAAAACGCATTATTCGTAACTAGTGATAACGCCACCACCTAAACAGACTTCGCCTTGATATAACACTAATGATTGCCCAGGGGTAACCGCCCTTTGAGGTAGCTCAAAGTCTACTGACAAGTTTGCATTTGCATCAACTTCTACCATACATTTCTGATCCGGTTGGCGGTAACGTGTCTTAGCATAGCACTCAAATTGCTTACCTGGCGCCTGACCTGCAACCCAATGCATCTGATTGGCTTGTAAAGATTTTGACATAAGCAGCGGGTGATTATGCCCCTGCACAGCAATTAAAACATTATTTTCTAAATCTTTTTTTGCTGCAAACCAAGGTGCTTCTGGTCTATTTGCCACTCCGCCTATTTTCAAACCCTGGCGTTGACCTAAGGTATAATACATTAGGCCATCGTGCCTACCAATTTTAATCCCATTTTCATCGGTAATATCACCTGGCTTTGCTGGTAAATATTGGTTTAAAAAATCTTTAAATTTACGCTCACCAATAAAACAAATACCTGTACTATCTTTTTTATTGTGCGTGACTAGCCCATTAATTAAGGCAATATTACGGACATCAGGCTTATCTAACTCACCTACAGGAAAAAGAGCGTACTTTAACTGCTCTTGTCCCAGGGTATATAAAAAATAAGACTGATCTTTGTTATTATCCTTACCCTTTAGAAGCTCAAATAGCCCAGTATTATCGTTAAAACCTTTACGCGCATAGTGACCAGTTGCGAGATATTGCCCACCAAGCATTTTTGTATAATCTAAAAAGGCTTTAAATTTAATTTCTTTATTACATAAAATGTCAGGATTCGGTGTGCGACCAGCCTTATATTCTTTTAGAAAATACTCAAAAACATAATCCCAATATTCACTGGCGAAATTAATCTTTTTGAATGGAATGTCTATTTTCTCAGAGATTGACTGGGCATCACTAATGTCATCCGATGCAGAGCAATATTCATCTGTATCATCTTCTTCCCAATTCTTCATGAACACGCCAGTCACATCATAACCTTGCTGCTTAAGCAACAAAGCTGAAACAGATGAATCAACACCTCCTGAAAGACCAACAATTACTTTTTCATCAGACATAATAAACCATAAAATTTATATTATAGACGTCAGATAATATACAGATTAAGCAGATAAAATCAAATTATAGAATATTAGATTTATTATTTTACTCAGAGTCACGCTTAAGAACAGATAAGAAAGCCTCTTGGGGAACTTCAACACTCCCAACTTGCTTCATCCGTTTTTTACCCTCTTTCTGTTTAGCTAAGAGCTTTTTCTTACGTGAGACATCACCACCATAACATTTCGCGGTTACATTCTTTCTTAAAGCTTTAACATTTGAACGTGCAATAATATTTGAACCAATCGCTGCCTGAATTGCGACATCAAACATTTGCCTTGGAATAAGATTTTTCAAGCGTTCTACTAATTCACGACCACGATAGCCAGATTGGTCTTTATGGACAATTGAAGCCAAAGCGTCTACAGGCTCCCCATTAATAAGGACATCCAATTTCACCATATTAGCCTCCTGATAACCGTGAAGCTCATAATCAAGCGATGCATAGCCACGGCTGACGGATTTCAAACGGTCAAAAAAGTCCATAACAACTTCAATCATCGGAATATCATAAATTAAAGAAACTTGTTTACCTAG
>JAOMSY010000136.1 GCA_028355575.1 Francisellaceae bacterium
AAGCAGTCCAACCCCGGCTATCAAAGGAGAGAATCGATATGTCAATTAATAGCGAAATCCCAAAATCCAGAATTATGATCAACTACAAAACAGATGTAGATGGTAAACCTAAAGATAAAGAATTACCAATGAAGTTTTTAGTAGTAGGAGACTTATCAGGTGGTAATTCAGAAGATCGAGCACAAGACTTAGATGTCCGTTCAATAAGAGACATAGATGGTACCTTAGATAGCACAATGTCAGATATGAATATCAAAGTTGATATGCAAGTTGAGAACCATATTGATCCAAGTTCATCACCGATGTTGAATGTTTCTTTACCGATAAAATCAATGAAATCATTTAAGCCATCAGATATCGCAGTAAACGTGCCTGAAATACACGCATTAATTAAAATGAGAGACTTGCTGAAAGAGTTTGAATCAACAGTCGATAACAATAAAGCGTTTAGGAATACGATAAAAGATATCTTAAAAGATAAATCAAAGATAGACGAGTTAGTTAAAGAATTACCAAATATCGATACATTTAAACTTGAGTCATTTGGTTCTGATGCATCAAAAGAAGGAGCTAACTAATGACGACAGAAACAAAGGGAACGGCAACCACAACAGCAACAGTAGAAGAGCAAACATCACTTGAGTCATTATTTAGTAGTATTAATGTAGAAGTTACAGAAGCTGCATTATCAGCAGTAGATTATGGTTATGTGACCTCAGAAGAAAATAAAGAAGATGTTTTAAAGAATGATTTTGCTCGTGTAGGTGCAGCATTAAGTGCAATATTTGCAAACACAGAAGCTGATAATATTAAGACTTATAATAAAGAGTTAACCAGAAGTGTTATTGATAGAATTGATGAAGTGATCGAAAAACAAATTAATGACATTATTAAAGATGCTAAGTTCAGAGAGATTGAGCAGCAATGGTTATCAATTCAAGACTTATATGACAGTATCCCACGTGATAAGAATGTAGAAGTTTCAATATTTGATGCTTCAAAAGATGAGTTATTAGATGATTTTGAGACAAATGCTGTCGACGTGTCATCAAGTGAATTCTTCAAAAAAGTCTATGTTGATGAGTATGACCAATATGGTGGTGAACCTTACGGCTCAATTGTTGGTTTATATGAATTTGAAAATACAGAAGACGACATAAACTGGCTGTCTGTTATGGGTAAGATATCAGCGACTTCGCATTCCCCATTTATATCAGCAGCATCGCCTAAGTTCTTTGGTTGTGAGAATATGAGTGACCTGAAGGAGATAAAGAATTTAGGCGCAATGATGTCTCACCACCGTTATGGTAAGTGGAACACATTCAGAAAGACTTCACAAGCGGCATATATTGGTTTGACGTTGCCGAGATACTTGGCGAGATCACCTTATGACCCAATTAATAACCCTGCAGGTAAGTTATTACCAAGCTTTGAAGAGAAGATTGGTAACCCAGAGTCAAGTGAAGACTTTGCTTGGGGAAATGCCAGTATTTTAATGGCAAAGAATATGATGAGGTCATTTGAGAAGACAGGTTGGTGTCAATCAATACGCGGAGTACATTCAGGAGGAACGGTTGAGAACCTAGCTTCTTATTCATATAACACTAGAGGAATGGAAGAAACTAAGATTCCTGTTGAGTTTATGATTCCTGATTACCGTGAGTTAGATTTTGCGAATGCTGGTTTTATGCCATTCGTTTATAAGAAGGAAAGTAATGAAGGTTGTTTTTTCAGTGCGAATTCAATTAAGTTGAAAGAAGAATTCCAAGATCCTAAAGACTCAGAGAATTCACAGCTAATTGCTAATATTTCATACACGATGTCTATCTCAAGGATAGCGCATTATGTGAAAGTAATGGTTAGGGATAAGATTGGTGGTAATGATGATGAAATGACATTATCAGCATTTTTGAATAAATGGATTTTTCAATATGTGACAACAGTTCCAGATCCATCGCCATTGACAGCGAGTTATCATCCATTTAAAGCAGCGAGTATTAGTGTTAATAAAGTAGAAGGGATGTCAGGTTGGTATAACTCATCGATATCGATATTACCTCATATACAATTTGAGGGTATGGATGTTGAATTGACAGTAGATGCAAGGTTAGGTTGATGATTTACATCATTGGTATTTAAGAAGAAAGTAACAAATAACAAATCAATATAAAGGGGAAGAAGAATGAGAGAGTCAAATTTAGATAAAGTTCATACAACCGGTTTAGATGGTCATTATGTTGAAGCGATAATGAGTGATGATGTAACGGGTACACAGTCAGCTGCCCCAAACGAAGCTGAGTATATTGTTGGTATTAAAAAGATTGAAGTTGCAAAGGAAGCTGATAGTTTTACAGCGGTTAGCATTGATGATGACAAAGAGAAGTTGAAATTAAAAACGCAAGAAGGAACGGAAGAAGAAGTGATGGGTCAATTTGTTGGATGTGCATCACTAAGCAGGGATCAAGTTAGTTTTAGTATTGCGACGACAGGTAATGTTATTCAAGCGATTAACAAAGCATTACAAGACTTAAAATATAGTGCAAATACGTTGAAAACGGACTTTTATCTTAAGATTTCTGGTGCGACGAGTGACCAGTTAACAAACTCTGAAGGTAAGACAATAAGTGCATTTATGGTAAAAGATGATGACTTTATTATTGTTAGAATGCCATATCGTTACTTTTTAATGACGTATGCTAACAATGTAAAAGGTAAAACAAAAACCATGTTATATG
>JAOMSY010000137.1 GCA_028355575.1 Francisellaceae bacterium
AGAATTTGGAGGATAAATTTGTCATATCTATAAACATACATTTCAGTGCTTTAAATAATCTTAAGCCTATCCCATTGAAGTAATGTCATTCATTTTGACAAGTGGTGCTTTCCCAGAGATCATAGTAGGGGACAGGCTTAAGCTTGATCCTCCGCAATCGACTGAAAGTCCAGTTGTGGATTTTAATGCTAAAGTATTTATACCTGCTTTTAGAGTAACGCCAAATTGGTTCACAGTAATCGAGCTAGTACCACATTTAATTGTTATTCCTAAACTATTTAAATCTATGCTAGTAGTTGGATTTACTGATAAAGAGGCACTTCCAGCGGTGCTGAGGTCTAACTCCGTTAAACCAGCTTTCAAAGTTGTTTTTATAGCAGATGTATATGATATAGGCCCGACTGCAGTGGTTGATACTGATCCTTTATCAAATAGTTTTTTTGTATTTACGTATGAGTTATATTCAACTTTTTGTACTCCACCGGTTATATCGACTCTTAATAGGTTATGGCTGGTGGATATATTTGCACCTAGAGCTTCAAAGCTTGATTTTAAAGCACCCAGAGTGAATTCTTCTTTCCCTGAAAGGCTAATAGCAAAATCATTTGCAAACTTAAATGTTTCAGACGCACCCATAAATTTATCAACCTTATTACCATGGGTGGTTGAATTTGAATTACCATACATTTCTGAAGTTACATTGCCTTTTGCAATTGTATGCTGGTTACCATATGTGGTGTAATTTTTATCGCCTTGAACTGTAGAGTTTGCAGTGCCTGCCTGATAGCTGTATGAGGTTCCAGATGTGTAACTATATGAATCTCCGTGTATCTGTGAAGCTGTATCACCTTCATTATAGGACCAATCTCGACATTTATGTGGATTTGGAGTTGGATAATTAGATGGCCAATTTTCTGTTTTTGCCCAAGGGTGTTTAATTGCGTCATCTAGAGGATTATCTGATGTTAACAAAGCCGCGCCTACATTTCCTAATATATGGCTTGTGTTTCCGCTTGGGCTATAGATATGAGTATATTCTTGTCCTTTTTGATCACCCATGATCATCATATTGCCACCAGCACTTTTGGTAACGGAGGTTTTTTGATTTTTATCATTCACCACATTTTTATTGCTAGAGTTATGCACTCCACCCATAATCACCGGTCTATCTGGATTACCAAATTGAAAGGCCAAACAGATTTCAGTATTTTTATGCATAGGGAAGTGATGGCCATATTCATTACCAATATATGATTCCATTTTTCTAACCCAGTCAGAAGCTTGGCCATCCGCTTTGTCACTGTGTAGTAATCTAATCTTATAACGACCCTGATTGTCTAATTGAGCATATTCGCCACTGGTTTCAGCATCTAATACCGCAGGGATAATGCCATCTATCTTTTTGGCTGGCGTATTGGATGGAGCTCTAAATTGGATTTTACCAGGTATGGCTTTGAATTCAGTAATAAAGACTATTTTCTCATCTTTTTCATTTTTGGAGTTTTGCAAACCCAAATGGGCCAAAGCAATTTGCCTTTGTGAGCCATTCTGATGGACATCAAAAACTAAGTACTCTTGATTATTTGCTTCTCGGAAGTGATTAGATAATTTAAAACGGTAACCTGGCACAATATTGGATGCTAAGGTGGTACCTAGATAAACTTGTTCTTTACAGTTAATCTCCTGTGCTCTAATTTCTGCTATACGTTTAGCATCTTTCTCATCCATAACATTTTCATCATAGATTTCTATATTGCCCATACCGTGTTGTGATACTACGGCCTTTGTTACAATAGTATTGGTATCATCATCATAGTTATATCCTTTAAGCTCCAGAGTGTTGGCAACTTTGCTAATATGGGAGGTAAACTGTTCAACTATATATGATGATTCTGCAGTTGAGGTGACATTATTCGGGTTATAGATCAATTCTGAAAAGTGCTGATGGTCTTTATGGGTAGAGTAACGATCAGTTAATACTAATGTTTCAGAATCAGTGCCTTGTTCAAAGTAATAGTAAATACCCTCGTGCTCTAACCAGCGACTAATAAAATTAAAATCAGTTTCTTGAAATTGACATACAAAAGGTCTTTTAGAATAGTCTTGTGATAGCTCAGAGCGAAATTTAATATGAGAGTGCCTTAACTGAGTTTCAACAATTTCTGGAATGCTTTGGCTTAAAAACACTTCAGTTTGTTCCTGATGTTTCAATTGGGAAAAATGAGGTTCAAGGATCATTTCATAGCTATAGCCTTTACCAACTTGACCTCTTTGGATGAACTCAGTCACAATGCCGTTTACATGTTGTAATTCCGATGCACCTTTAACATTAATAATTAACGTGGCATTTTTATCAACGAACGACCAATAATCTAGATCAGGGTCCATCGAAATAAATTCTATTTTACAAATATATAGTTCAGAAAGCTTAACTTCATATTCAAAGTCTAAAACAGTTAAAGTCTCATCTACACCATCTACTTTACATTCAAATCTGCTTGAAAATCCTGGTATCATTTGCCTTTCCTCACAACAATTTAACGAAAATCTATAAAATGTCTTCTATCACTTGTTTCCTATATTATTTGTGTGATGTTCAAATAAATAGAAATAAGGGCACAAGGTGTATTCGATACACTTCTGTTGAAGGCTACTTTGGCTAAAGCACTAAAATAGTATGTGAGGAAAATCTCAAGTAAATGAGTAGGTTAAAGTTATTAATAA
>JAOMSY010000138.1 GCA_028355575.1 Francisellaceae bacterium
GTGTATGACGAGTCGGTTGACTCACAATATTAACCGACACCAAACTGGCTGGTTTAATATCTAATTCACTATTTTTTAATACTAAAATGTCATGTTGGAAAACGGGGTTAACAGGTGCGACATAAGCAGAGTCAAATGTTTCTTGATAACGACCTGTCACTGTTTGGGTATTACGTTCAATAATTTGCTCGATTCTACCTTCAAGCTTACCTTTATGGTTCAAGCCCACTGGACGAACCAATGCAATATCACCATGAAAAACACATTTCATTTGTCGGGTTGGCAAGTATATTCTTTCGCCTGAACTTGAGACTAATTCACCAGGGCCATCACGTGATGCCAGTACCCTGCCTTTAACCAAATCCATTTTTTCAACTAAACCATAAAAACCTTGTCGATTTGGATAAAGTTGCCCATCTCGCTCCATCGCGGTAAGGCGACGTTTTAGCGCAATTCTTTCTTCATCATTTTCAATTTGCAAGGCCTCTAAAATTTGGCCAAATTCAACTGGAACACCTTGGTCTTTTATGTAATTTAGAATCACTTCACGCGAAGGAATGGGGTTATCGTATTTTTTTGCTTCTGCTTCTTTATTTGGATCAGTATCTCTTCCGTAAGATTTTGTCATAGAAAATTCCGTGGTTTAAAACCATTGTTTATTAATAAGCTTCCCACCTTTAAATTCTGCAACACCTTTAAATGAATCATCAAAATATAAGCGATAGACATTGTCCTGTGTTACGCGTAAACCTCTCCATTTTCCTTGATTTCTAAAGACTGTAAATTCATTGTCATCTAGTATCAGCTTGGGTCGATCTGAAAAAGCTTCTTCTATTGGTAGTATAGCATCCTGCTTTGCGGTGTCTGTATCTGATACAGTTAAGTCATCAATAGAGTGCATATTATCACCATAAAATATCCCACATTGTGTTCGATGTAAATAAATTAAATGTGCAACTGTGCCTAATGACTTAGCTATATCTTCTGCTAACGTACGTATATAGGTTCCTTTTGAGCACTTAACGCTAATTTTAAGCTGGTGGCTGTCTGAGTTATATTCAATATTATTAATATCGAGAATTGTGATCACTCTTTTTTTTCTTTCAATCACGATACCTTCTCGAGCGTATTCATAAAGTGGTCGCCCTTCATGCTTTAGCGCAGAGTACATTGGTGGTATTTGTTCAACTTCACCTAAAAAATTTGTTAGTTCATGTTTAATTTTATCTAATGTCAAAGACGGCACATCAAGTGTTTCAATTATATCACCCTCTCTATCACCTGTTGTCGTACTTTCGCCTAATTGAATAATTGCATCATAAGCCTTATCTGAATCCAACAAATACTGAGATATCTTTGTCGCCACACCAAAGCATATTGGTAATAATCCAGTTGCCATAGGGTCGAGATTGCCCGTATGCCCAGCCTTTTTCGCATTATACAGCCATCTAACTTTCTGCAATGCTTGATTAGATGAAATACCATAGGGTTTATTGAGCAATACTATGCCATTTATATCATTCCCTTTGCGCTTACTCATTTAATAATAACTCAGGGTGTAAACTCGCTATTTTGTCGCAAAGGATTTGTGCTGTCTGATTTTCACCTTGCTTACGCCTTCGCGCCACAACAGTAACACACTGCAAAATATCAAGCCCGGGGCATCAGAAAAAATTGCTGATAGCGCATCTCAAGCGAGTGGTGATAATAGTGCGGTTCAAAAAGGTAGTACTAATGTTTATGTAAATAATGGTAATCAAAATTTGAGGCAGCCTTGTACCATAACCTATAATACATTAGCCCAGGAGATTGTGAATCAAAGTATAAATTGGGTAACGGTGGCAGTAACTGCTACTATGGCGCAAAGCCAAAAATTTTCTGTTCAAGCGAAAGCTATGCAGAAGTTACAGTCAGTTTTTCCAGATGTGGTTTGGCAGCCAATATCATTAAAGCAGCAAGGAAAATGTGAATATGGTGGTTCAGTTTGTAATTTTATCTTTTTAGTAAAAGGGCGGTTGGATAATGAGCAGATGCAGATACTTACTAATCAGGGGCAAATAGTACCTGCAGGTGATAAATCACCAACATTAAATGGCTTTGGTATGCAATATACAATTGCAAATGCAAATAACATACCTGATCCTAATTTTACTGCTGAAATTAAACAAAAACTTGAAAATAAACTGTTAGCAAATATATCAAAACAAATCAAAACGGTTAATCAACAACTTGGTGCAAACTATGAGTTGCAAAAAGTTGACTATTACCCTATCCAATTTGATGCAAATAAGGATAGACTATCACAAGAAATTACAATGGGTGCAAAATACGTGATTGCTACCAATTGTAAAGCAGGTGAAGTAGTTAGGCAGCAATAAATATGCAAGAGATTGTACTGGGAGCAGGATGCTTCTGGGGTGTGGAACAACGATTTTTCGAAACAGAAGGTGTTGTCGAAACTGAGGTTGGTTATAGTGGTGGTAAAACCTCAAACCCATCTTATAGAGAAGTTTGCTCAGGAAATACTGGTCATGCTGAAGTGGTTAAAGTGGTGTTTGATGAATCCATTATTGATTTAGACTCAGTGTTGGAAATATTTTGGGATTGCCATAATCCAACAACTAAAAATAGGCAAGGTCCTGATATTGGTTCACAATACAGAAGTGCTATTTTTTATAGTGTTGAAGATCAAAAAAAAGTTGCCATAGAATCATTTAAT
>JAOMSY010000139.1 GCA_028355575.1 Francisellaceae bacterium
GTTTGCGAAATGCTTTGCTTATTCTAGTGGAATGGTACTAAAAAGTTATAATAATCCAATAGTTATAGAGGTTGGTGCTGGTCTTGGAACATTTGCTGTTGATTATTTTAATGAATTATTAAACTTAAATATACATATCAAAAAATATTACATATTAGAATTGAGTTCTGATTTGCGGCAGGTGCAGCAAAATCTTATAAAAGAGAGCTTTCCTTGCTATTTTGAATCTTTTGAGTGGATTACACAATTACCTCAAAATTCATTCAATGGTATTGTCATCGCAAATGAAGTTTTGGATGCGATGCCTGTCAAGCGTTTTGAGAAGACTGATTCTGGGCTGAAGGAATTAGTGGTAACAGCGATAGACGATGAAAAGCTAGCTTTCGATAAAATAGACCCATCGGATGACTTGTGTGAGGCTGTTCAAAAAATTGAAAGTGATGTCGATATCCTGAGGGATCCTTATATCTCAGAGGTAAATCTTTGGATACAGCCGTGGTTAAGTTCCTTGGCTAAATGCTTAAATGAGGGTGTAATATTGCTCTGTGATTATGGCTATAGCCGGCGTGAATATTACCATCCCCAAAGAAACATGGGGACACTGCAATGCTATTTTCGTCATCAGGCACATGATGACCCGCTGATTTTGACGGGATTGCAGGATATCACTGCTCATGTCGACTTTACGTGTGTTGCTGAAGCTGCTGAGTCATGTGGTTTGGATATTGAAGGGTATACAACGCAAAGTTTTTTCCTTGCTGAAAATAATTTGGAATACTATTTAAATGAGCTGATAACTGAAAATAATTGGGATGCGCAAAAAGCACAGGCAATTAAAAAACTAGTGATGCCGTCAGATATGGGGGAAGTTTTTAAGGTGATCGCTTTATCAAAAGACTATGAGGGTGAGGTCACGGGCTTTGATACATATGATTTTACCCATGTGCTTTAATAAGGGTTCCAGATTTAAGTGTTGTGCTATTTTATTTTTTCTGGCTTACGTTATATTTGGCCAAGCGCACCCAAATAACCCGCATTCTATAGAGGATGAAAATACACTTTACACTGTTTTTTCTGAACGTCCAAAACACCTAGACCCAGCAAAATCATATTCTGCAGATGAATATGCGATTATTTCGCAAATATATGAACCACTTTATCAATACCATTATTTAAAGAGACCTTATGAGCTAGAGCCGCTAACGGCAAAATCAATGCCAGAAATTATCTATTATAATAAGTTTGAAGAAAGGTTGGCCAATCCATCGGCAAATGAAATTGCTAAATCATCATATGTTATTCAGTTAAAGGAGAATATATATTATGCACCGCATGTGGCATTTACTTATAAAGAGGGGGAGAATAAGCTTGATTATCATCAAATTGATTTAGATGGTTTTGATCCTTCCATAGGTCTTTATTCAATGGGGAAATCAGCGACGCGTGAGTTAGTGGCTGAAGACTATGAGTATCAAATAAAAAGATTAGCCGATCCTAAGATACACTCACCCATTGCTGGGATTATGGCTGGTCTTATTGTTGGATTTTCTGATCTTCAAATTGAATTAACTGAATGGCGAAGGAATAACCCTGGTCAGCAGGTTGATTTGAGAGATTTTGATTTAGAGGGTGTGCAGTCTAAGAATAAATATTCTTTAGAGATCACAATAAAGGGGAAATATCCTCAGTTCAAATATTGGTTGGCAATGCCGTTTTTTGCACCGATGGCTTGGGAGGTAGACTTTTTTTACCAGCAAGACGTATTACAAGAAAATAATGTTACGCTTGATTGGTACCCTGTTGGGACGGGAGCTTATTATCTAAGTGAGAATAATCCTAATCGGCGCATGGTACTGCAAAAAAATCCTAATTTTCATGATGCGTTTTATCCAACAGTAGGTGAGTTAGGGGATGAGCAGAATGGTTATCTGGATCGTGCTGGACAGAAGTTGCCTTTTATTGACACAGCAATTTATTCGCTTGAAAAAGAATCAATTCCGATGTGGAACAAGTTTTTACAAGGATATTATGATCGTTCGGGTATTGGGTCAGATGCATTTGATCAGGCCATACAATTTAGTGATGACGGAGAGATTGAGTTAACTGAGGATATTTCTAGTAAAGGTATTACGCTAAAAACAACAGTGCAACCAAGTATATTCTATTGGGGTTTTAATATGTTAGACCCTGTTGTGGGCGGGTATTCAGAAAAGCACAAAAAATTAAGGCAAGCCTTATCAATTGTTTTTAATGTTGAAGAGTTTATCTCAATTTTTATGAATGGAAGAGGTGTTCCTGCGCAAGGTCCAATACCAGTAGGTCTCTTTGGTGATGATGGTTTGCCAAATAAAGTGGTGTACGATAATGCTGTCAAGCAACGTGTTAGGCGTTCAATCGAAGAGGCGAAGCAACTATTAAAGCAAGCAGGTTATCCAGATGGAATTGATGGAGAAACAGGCAAGCCTATGGTCTTGAATTTGGATGTCATGTCGAATAGTGGTCCCGATGATAAGGCACAGTTATCTTGGTTACGAGCGCAATTCAAAAAACTAGGTATCCAGTTGAATATTAGGGCGACACAGTATAATCGCTTTCGTGAAAAAGTGAGATCTGGGCAAGTCCAAATTTATTCATGGGGATGGAATGCGGATTATCCTGATCCCGAAAATTTTTTAATGTTACTGTATGGTCCGAATTCAAAAGTAAAATATGGGGG
>JAOMSY010000014.1 GCA_028355575.1 Francisellaceae bacterium
GTCTTTCTTCTCGTCTGTTTGGATGTTAGATGAATTTAGTTCATGTAAGCGTTTGCGGTTAGATAAGGATACTTTTTCCATTACACTCTCAGAGCTCATTATTGTTAAAAAACTCAACGACTTCTTTCGCTAGCTTTCTAACTTCTATATGTGCATTACTTTCGTTAGCGTATTCACCTATGTAGAGGCCAGCAGCTTCGGCTTCGACAAATTTAACGCTCTGGGGTATAGCCGCATTAAATGATTGACCTTCGTCTTTAATTACACCTAAAAGGCTACGGGACATGGTGGTATTTTTCACAATTCTATTTGCAAGTAGCTTGAACGGGCGACCTGCAGTTAACGCTAAATCTTTTGCTTCGAGTAGGCCTGATAAATCCATACCACTTGGTGCTGCTGGAATCACAACTAAATCCGCGAGCAAGGATGCTTTTAGAGCTGCCGTTTGAAAGTTTGGCGGGGTATCAATAATAAGAAAATCGCATGTTTCTTTTAATTTTGAGATTTGATCTCTTGCTTGTTTTTCATCAACCTGCTGAACAAAATTATTTCCATTCGGTTTCTTCTCTGCCCAAGACCATGCATCTGGCTTATCTTTATCCATGTCAGCAACAATAACTGTATGCCCTAGTTCTCGAAGTCCTCCAGCTAAATTCATTGCTGAAGTTGTTTTGCCTGAGCCACCTTTTTGTTGAAGTAGCGTTATTGTTTTACACCTACCCATTCCATTGCCTTTAAAGTGAGAAAAATTCTTAACTTTAGTTTAGCGTATAATTGCCTAAGTTAAAGAGATGATACTGTTAGAATTGAGTGATCAACTTGTATGGTGAAACTTATGAACTATATTATCAGTAGGCATCGATAAAAATAACACCTTTAAAGAGGGTAGCAATGAAATCTAAAAGAATAATTATTGCCATGTTATCAGCGGTTTTAACTGGTGAAGCAATTGCTGAAGTGAAAAATTATGAGCCAGTCTCTCCAAGTAGCTTACCAAGTGATTCATCTGGATATTCTGGGACGACAGCAACGACAGGTATTGTTTTTGGCGTATTGGCTGGTTATTCGAATTATAGTGGTGGAGATACATTCACCAATGCGGTGACTGCCAGCAGTCGTTCATCTGGTATGTTTAATTTTGGTGGAATGCTTGGGTATGATTTAGCTTTGGCAAAAATGTTTAGTCTGGGCCTTGAAATTGATGTGAATTATACACCAGATATTATTGAAACAAGTGGTGGTACAAATGTAACCATGGATGCATTAAACGTTCCTTTAATGCTGACAGGTAAATTTGTATTACCGATCGGCTTAAATATATTCTTAAAGGGTGGCGTCAACTATCAACATAATAGTTGTAGTGGCTCCTTTAGTTCTACTTCAGGCATAAATTGTAGTAATAGTAATAAACTTAGTGGTGTGTTAGCGGGTGGAATCGGCTGGCAACTTAGCAACTTTAATTTCTTTGGCCAGTATATGTACATATTTGGTGATTCATTAACAGCAACAGGTACAACAGGCAGTGCAATTGAGCAAAGCATATTGGTTGGGGGTATTTCATATACGCTGCCACTATAGTTACGGCTTGATTGAATTATGCATTTAAATAGTTTTCAAAAATTTTGTATCACTGTCCTGGTATTATTTATAGGTTTGTTTTCCTTTGCTGAATCGATAGAGGATAGACAGATGACTGGTCAATATATAGGTGGGATGATTGGCGCTGCCAGAATTTCGCATGATATTCCTAGTAATAATACTGTCAGTTATGGGCCATATTTCAGTGCTATTTTTGGCTATGATTGGTCAATTTCTCAAAATGATAAACTGCTTCTTGGCATTGAAGTGAGTCCAGCGTATAGTTCACAATATTATAATGCTGATGATAACGACGTTGCGACGGATAGAAGTGAAATTAATTTACCAATACTGATGACTGGAACATATATATTAACAAATGGTGTTAACTTTAGCCTAAAAGGTGGTCTTGCTTTTCAGACAGAATTTGACTCTAGTTCGAGTGCTACGTTTGAGAATAGCGGTTGGCATCCTGTTATTGCAGGTAAGATAGGTTATTTAGTTAAAAAAAATGTAAATATATTTGCGCAATACATGTATATTTTTAATCAAAGTTTATTTAATAACAATAATATGTCGAGTAATTTTATTGCGCTCGGTGTGCTTGTCAACTTATAAAAACTCGCGTAAGAATATTTATTTAGGCATTTTTAACAACAAATTTAAACCATATGAAAATTAATAATGCTAGCCCTAAGAAACAACTTGCGATTGGAAACAAGCTACTTGCTGATATGATTGCGCCAATAAAGGTGAATAGACTGAATATAATCCAAATCATTGAAAATAATAGCCCATTCGCAGAAGCCGCTTGCTCTTTAAATAGAGATAGACATTCGCTGGCATAGGTAGAAAATAAAAAGCCGCCAAGCATCATCATTACTAATACTGGTAATATTAGAAAGTAAATATGGATTGGTAAAAAGCTTAACAAGAACATTATCCCCGCATTGGTTAGCATGATGAAGAAGGCAATTTTTGTTCTTAATAATATGCTTGTATGAATTAAAAACCGACTGATGATATTGCCTGTAAACCAAGCTGCACCCATGCATAGAGCAACATAGCCGTAATAGATTGCTGATTCTTCAAATAGTTTTTGTATTAAGAATGGACCAACAACATTGAATAAGGCCATGTAGGAAAAAAATAGTCCAATCATAATGCCAGAACCAGTAAAAAAACGACTACTTAAGACACTGGCATAGCTTTCAAATACATGGGCGGTAGAAAATACTTTTTTTGTCATGAGCGTCTCTTTTAAAAAAAACATTGCAGCTACAAATACAATGGCATCATAAATGCTAATAAAGTAAAAGTTACTTTTCCATCCAAAGTAATGTTCTAGATACCCACCTAAAAAAGGTGCAACAATGGGTCCTAAAGCAAATGATGCGGTCATATAGGTATATTGTTTTTTCAGTTCTGTTCCATGAAAGGTATCATTTAACATGGCTCTGGCTGTCACCATCATAAACGCTGCGCCAACACCTTGGAAAAATCTAATTAAAATAAACAGATAAATCGAATTCAAATTGACGATGCAAAATAATGATAATAGCTGTAAAGCTAACCCGAATACAAAAAGTTTTTTTCTACCAATGGCATCTGAAATTGGCCCACTTATTAATTGACCAAAGCCTAGTCCTAATGTAAATAGCGTAATGGTTAGCTGAATGAGTGTATCGGAAGAATGAAAATAAGTCGACATAGAAGGTAACGATGGCAAATAGATATCACTGCTCATGCCACCTAATGGGATAGAAAGGTTAACTAGTAATGGGATAAAAAAAGTCTTCTTCATTAATTTATCTATCCAAGTTTTTAATTTTATGTAAGGAAATCAAGAAGAAGCCTAGTGTATCTAATCCTTTCAGTCAATTTTAGGTGAATGACAAAATATAACTGATTAACAGATATTTATTTGGTGGCCTGAAATAAAACGACACTACGAATTTGTCTCAATTTAACGCTACTAAAGTATTGTTTTAGATTTTTCTCTAAGGACTGGTATGTATCTTGTTTATTAGAAAATATTCCTTTTTTATTATAGATATTTGCAAGCTTACTAGCTTTAATATTTTTATAATCATTAATAATGGTTGATCCAAAGCAAATACCATTTGGTTCTAACAAATCAGCGATATTTTTGAATACAATGCTTTTATCCTCCATTGTGCCAGGTAAACAATGTAGTAAAAAGTTTAGACCAATTGAGTCGTATTTGTTCGCAATTATCTCAGAAGAGAGGGGTTGCATAATATCCGTTTTAATTAATTTTGGATCGAGGTTTTTGATTCGTTTTGCAGCAAAGTGTAAACTATTTTGATTAAGATCCATCAAAGTAATTTTACTATGACTACTTTGATTGTTATTTAATGTTTTAGATAAGTAATAACCGCTACCAACACCAACATCTAAGTGATTCTCGCTAATAAGTTCCTTATATTGAGCAAGTTGTTCATTTGCTGAGCATCCCCATACAAATTTATTAGACAAAAAGACAACATAAAAGTCATAAATTCTTAGAACCCAGGGGTTGTAAACTTTTTGTCCATCATGTGTGTCAACCATAACTATGCAATATCCAGAATAAGCTTTAATTAATAATATCATATTTTTGTATATTTGTTCTAAATAGAAAAGGTTTGTAATTTCAGTTACACTAAACCAAATTGATTATATCAAGACAAAAAATTATGAGAGTTTCACAAACCATACTTGCCACAGAAAAACAAGCACCGAGTGATGCTGAACTGATTAGCCATAAATTAATGATTAGGGCGGGTCTAATTCGTAAAGTCGCCGCTGGAATATATAGTTGGCTACCAACCGGTTTAAAAGTACTACAAAAAGTAGAGAAAATTGTTCGCGAAGAAATGAATAAATCAGGTGCATCAGAATTATGGATGCCAAGTGTTTTGCCTGCTGAGTTAATTAAAGAAACTGACAGATGGGATAAATTTGGTCCTGAGCTATTAAAAATTAGAGATCGCCATAAGCGTGATTTTTGCTATGGCCCAACACATGAAGAAGTGATTACGGATATTGCGCGAAATCAATTAAATAGTTATAAACAGTTGCCTTTAAACTTATATCAAATCCAAACGAAATTTCGTGATGAGATTCGCCCTAGGTATGGCATTATGCGCGGGCGTGAATTTATTATGAAAGATGCCTATTCATTTCATACCAGTTATGAGTGTTTGGGTGAAACCTATGAAGTCATGTATCAAACTTATTGTAATATCCTAAATGCGATGGGCTTAAAATTTAGAGCTGTAAGCGCTGATTCTGGTGCGATTGGTGGTGATAAGTCGCATGAATTTCAAGTACTAGCCGATGCAGGTGAAGATATTATTTGCTATTGTGAAGAGAGTGATTATGCAGCCAATATCGAGCTAGCGACTTACCAAAAACCAGACTCTGCATCTCGTCAGTCATCAACTGAATCTATTCAAGAAATTAATACACCAAACCAGAGAACCATTAAAGATATTTGCGATTTCTTGAAAATAGATATTAAGAAGACCATCAAATCATTAGTTGTTAAAACCAATAAAGAAGCGTTTTTACTATTAATATTGCGTGGAGACCATGAACTTAATGAAGTTAAAGTAGAAAAATTACCTGAAGTAGCTGGTGGTTTTGAATTTGCTTCAGAAGAGGAAATCCGTTCGTTATTCAATGCAGACCCTGGTTCATTAGGCCCGGTAGCGAGTCCAATAAAAGTGATTGTTGACCATAGTGCAACGATGTGTGTTGACTTTGCGTGTGGTGCAAATGAAAACGATAAGCATTTCACTGGTGTAAACTGGGATGTTGATATTAAAGACTACTCAACCGCCGATTTACGTAATGTGATTGAAGGGGATATTAGCCCTGATGGTAAAGGACAATTAAAATTCCTGCATGGCATTGAGATTGGGCATATTTTCCAGCTTGGTACGCACTATTCTGAAAAAATGAATGCGACAGTGTTAGGTGAAAGTGGTAAGCCAGTTAATTTAGTGATGGGTTGTTATGGCTTTGGTGTTACGCGTGCGGTTGCGGCTGCAATTGAACAGTCTTATGATGATAATGGTATTATTTGGCCAAAACCAATTGCGCCATATGATGTTGCGCTAATTCCAATGAATATGCATAAATCACCCGAGGTAAAAGAAGCTGCTGAGAATTTATATGCCGAGCTACTTCATGCTGGTTTCGATGTTTATTTTGATGATAGAAATGAGCGTGCAGGTGCTATGTTTGCTGATGCTGATTTAATTGGTATTCCAAATCGAGTTGTCATTGGGAGTCGTGGATTATCTACTGGAATGGTTGAGTATAAATCTAGAACGGATGATACAAAACTAGATGTTGAGTTAAATGATATAACCGCTTTCTTAAAAGAAAAAATATAAATATTTCTAACACCAATATTTTTTACTTAAAGATTTTTTTGAGTCTTTGCCCTAACGTTATCGCTCTTAATACAAAAAGTAATAGTAAAGAACTAAACAACCAATAGTTATTCAAATAAGTAGAGAGATAGGCAAAAAAAACATAGATGACAACTGAAAAAATCATGGTGTCCCTCATCGCTCTTGTTCTAAGCAATCCCGTAAAAACGCCATCTAACCAGAAACACCACACACTAATAATCGGCAGTAAATAGACGAATATCTGATACTTTTCAGACATGGTAATAATGTATTGGTCAGATGTTAATAGCGCCAAAATATGATGATATGTAAACAGGTAAATAACGGTAATGAATATTGATGTAATTAATGATGCCATCGCGGTATTAAATAGAATATTTTTTAACTTATTTTTTTGATTGTGGAATTCACCACAAAGTGTTTCAGTTGCATTGGCAAAACCATCTAAAGCTAAGGCAGTAAGTGCTTGTATTTGTAATATAATAGTATTAATCACCAAAACATTTGGCCCTAGTCGTGAACTGAAAACTGAAAATATAAACAGGGCGCTTACAAGCAGAAGGGTTCTGATTAAAATATCTGAGTTCATTGAAAAGAGGTATTTTATGTTATGTAAAAACTTAATATCATTGAATTGAATATTTGTGTTTTTAAAATATTGATAAATAAAAAAGAGCGCATAAAAAGCACCAAGATACTGGGCAATGACATCCGCATAAGCAATGCCACTTATATTCATATCAAAGTTAAAAATAAATAGAATACCAAAAAGTGTCGTAAAAAAATTAATGATAATGCTCATATATAAGGCATGTCTAATTTTTTGTATACCAACAAAAAAGCCTAAGAATAAAAAGCTTGCTATGGCTGCTGGTGCAGAATATAGGCGAATATATAGATAGTCTTTGAATAATGAGAGTGTTTCATTATTAAAGACATAAATATGTGTACAAGCTGTTAATATCCAATGCCGAGATGCGATAAGTATTAAACCAATTATCACAGAGAATAATAAATATTGGATAAATATATTGTAGGTTTCTTGATGCTTTCCACAACTACGTAATTGAGATACAAGCCCAACTGCACTCATGCGTAAAAAGAAAAATATTTGAAAAATAAACCCAAATATAGCAATACCCATACTCATGGCAATAAGATAATCAGGATTGGGTAAGTGTCCTATTAAAGCGGTGTTAATTAGCCCAACAAGAGGAACCGTAATATTAGATATTACTAAGGGAATGGCCAAAAGCAGAATTTTTAAGATTAATTTTGCATCGAGTGTTTTCACAATTGGCTAAAATAATAGAAAGATACATTATCTTAAATGAGGTTATGGTGATTAAACAAGTGAGTTTAGAAAGTGTTATACCCATTCGACATCAGATTCTACGGGCAAATAAGCCAATATCTGAGTGTTATTATGCTGAAGATAAGTACAGTAATACTATTCATTTTGGAAAGTTTCTTGATGATCAATTAGTTGGCATTATATCTATTTATGCTCAAGATCAAAATTTAGAGCCTTCACAGAAAGAATGGCGTATCCGTGGGATGGCAGTATTAAAAGAGTATCAAGGGCAAGGTTATGGGCTTGATTTAGTTAATCTAGTTATTGAATATTTGCGTCAACAAAATGCAGAAATGTTATGGTGCAATGCACGTACTTCTGCCTGCCCATTCTATGAGAAAACAGGGTTTGCAAAACATGGTGAAGAGTTTGATATATCTGGCATTGGCGCACATTTTATTATGATTAAAAATCTTTAGTTCACATAGGTTTGACAAAAGTCAAAGTCATCTAGCAATCATATAAGGTATACTTATTCATGATAGTAAAAACAAGGTGAATATTATGTCTGAACAAAAACATGTGTTATATGCAATTGAGTTAAAAGATGAGGTTGATGATCTAGTTAAAAGAGTTATTACAGACGTCAAAAAAACAGGTGCTAAAATAACGGTGTTTAATGCACTTAAAGGTGTGGTTGGTGCGCTAGATGCAGGTGCTGTTTATATTCCTGGTCAAGCGTTACTTGATATTGAAAAGGACATGGTTGAGCAAGCTAATCAACAAATTAAAACATTAGCAAATGAAACGGGTTTATCTGAGGATGATATTGTGGTTGAAGTTCATTTCGAGCCAAGACAAGCCATATTAGAAAAAGCTAAAGAATTAAAAGTAGATAAAATTATTTTAAATGGACATCATCACAGCTTATTTGGGCGCTTGGGTTCAACGGCAGATGCCATCATTAATAAAGCAGAATGTTCTGTTTCCATCATGCGTGAGAATAAATATAAATAATTTTATTTTTTACATATATGCAATATTTGGCGATATTTAATATATAGCGATAGAGATATCACATTGATCGCTTGTAATTATACTATATGTGAAGTGTTGCATAGTGCTAGATGGTTATATTCACTATCTTTATAGGGATAATAATTGTTAAGTTTCTAAGGAGAACTGATGGAGTCCACTAGACAACCAAAAATAAATAACCGTCAGAAGATGGATGTCTCCTCATTATCTTTAGATAAGGATAACCTCAGAAAGTTTTGTGAAATACTACAAGAGAGGGCGCATGCTGCAGCTGAAATAGAAGTTGGTCTTTTCCAGCAAAACGAGCAAACGGAAGAACAGTTTGATGCGAATAAAGCGACATTAAGAGAATCCTTTCAGTTAAGGATTACGATTACAGGCATAGATAGAGATGAGCACTGGGGTTTTATCGAAGATGTCTTTGGGTCTGTTAATTTTCCAGAACAAGTAAAGTCATTATATGTCGATAGCGAATCGACTCTGCGATATGTCCATAATTATTATCCTCATAACTCTTTCAAAATATTCTTAGACTTTACTAAACCTAAAATTTTTGACCTTTCATTACTGTCTAGTACTGGCACTCCGAATGAATCCAATATAGAGGTTAAAGGTTACGATGCTACGTGGGTAAATGGGGTGTTTAGTGAGCTTAAGTCGTATATTGATGCTCGTGGCTCTGCTCTTTCTAAGGTTCATAATCATAGTGTTTATGATATTCTGCTTTGGGTTCTTGGCTTTCCAATTTCTTTTTGGGTGTGTAGCAAGTTTTCATCATCAATAGAAAATTCTTTTGGTAATGGCAACGCATTCGTTATTAGTGCTTTATACTTTTACACCTTTGTCGCCACCCTGTTTCTTTTCAGGATATTGTTTCACTACTTACGGTGGGTTTGCCCATTGGTAGAATACAAAAACAAAGCCAGCAGAATGCTGATGCACAGAGCCATTTTTGGGGTCTTATTTGTCGGCTGGGTAGGCCAGTTTGTTTATGATATAGCAAAGTGGCTAATCAAAACTTAACAAACGCGTCAATTGGGACGCTCGCAAGCTCGCGCCTATTACGCGGGAGTTATATACCTCAAATCAATCAAGGAATACCAAATTGAGAGAAGAGCTTAAAAAGAAGATCATTGAAGTGTGTGATCAGAAAATTGAGAAGAAAGGAGAAGATGTAGGGCTGTCTTTTTATGCATTTTTTAAGAATAAGAATGATCAGCCTGAAGTCCTTATGGAAGCTGCACGTTGGTGGATCGAAACGCATCAATTAGACCATTTTGAAAAGGCTAGTAAAATTAAAGACATGGTTCAATCGGGTGCATAGCTTTCCATGTCTCATAATAAGCATTGCACTTCGAAGTTGAATCCGTAAGTCTGTAAAAATGTGATCCTTGTCATTTTGATTTAGGATAATCATGATGTGTTTTACTTTAAAGTGTATGATTAGTTATTACGCTTACCGATCAAGTTTTCGAACTAGGAAAGTTAATGAAACAGAGCATTATTCATGTTGCATTAGTCGTAAAGGACTACGATGAGGCGATAGACTTTTATGTCAACAAGCTAAAATTTGAGCTTATTGAAGACACATATCAATCTGAACAAAATAAGCGTTGGGTTGTTGTTGCTCCACCAAATTCACATGGCGTCACCTTACTATTAGCAAAGGCTTCGAAGCCTAAGCAGAATGATTTCATTGGCAACCAAACTGGAGGGCGAGTATTTTTATTCCTGAGAACAGATGATTTTTGGCGAGACTATAACTATATGAAATCAGTGGATATAAAATTCATTCGTGAGCCAAAAAATCAGGATTATGGTACAGTAGCGGTGTTTGAAGATTTGTATGGAAATCTTTGGGATTTATTGCAACTAAATCCAAATCATCCAATGTCAAAAAGATAGACAAACATAAACTCTAATCCGGGTTATCTATACAAAATATTTTGAGCAATAAATCTAGAACTGATCGCTTTTGAATTTAGCTTAAGCGGTTCAGTTAGTGGTATATTAAGTAGTTGTGACAAAGCGAGTAGCGTATTATCCAATGTGTCAGGCTTTGCTTGCATCTGTTCTAGTAAGCATGCGCTGAGCATATTTATTTCTAGGAATTTAACCTCAAAGTCTAATGTACGATACACCACTAAAAATGTCGGTTGTTCAGGTTTTTCAATAATGATATTTTCTTTAGAAATTTTATGAACAGGAAAGTCATAGGTTAATATTCTGGTTGTAGGTGATACGTTTATAATGGCATCGTCTAAGCTATGTTGAGTGTCGTTTTTTAGCGTTTCTGATTGATCTAATTCAACATCTAACTCAATCCATTCGTAATGGGCTAGTTCAGCTAAAAACGGATAAGTTAGTTTTTGAGGTTCAATATCAGATAAGTAATCAACAAAACTTTTTGAAATATCATGAAAATAGGGACTTTTAAGTTCTTGAGTTTCAATAAATGTTTTAACTAAATCATGCCATTCTGCTTTGGATAATATGTTAGTAATGACGGGAAAAGTTTTGCGCGCGGTGCTTTCAATATTGTGATAGACAAGCTCTTTATAGACTTGCATTCTTTCATTAGACATATTGGGGATAGACTCTAAGCTTTGCTCAGCTTTACGAATATTATCAATAAATGTTTTTTGGGTGTTTTGAAAGTCAGGTGCATTGCTCATTATAGGCTACTTACTTCATCAATGAACTGGGTTTGTATCGCTTTGATTTGATCCGTTTCTAATAACAGTTCAGGTAGGGGTGGGATATTAAAATCCCTTTCTAATAAGGTGGGTAAAACACCATGTGTTTCATAGGTAAAGTTTAGTAAATCGAATACGCTATCTTTTATTTTTGCACCATGGGTATCAATAATCAAATCAGGCGCTTTTTGATAATGTCCTGCAATATGTAGATACTCAATTTTATCTTTTGGAATTTGTTGGATAAATGCTTTTGGGTCATAGCCATGATTAACGCTATTTACGTAGACATTATTCACATCTAATAATAACTTACAGTTAGTTCTTTCGATAATCTGTTTAATAAAATCAATTTCAGATAGCCGTTGATCTGGTGCAGCATAATATGAGGCGTTTTCTAATGCCAATGGTCGTTCAATAATATCTTGAACTTGTATGATTCGTTTAGATACATACTCAACAGCTTCTTCAGTAAATGGAATCGGAAGAAGATCGTAAATATAGCCTTGTTGGTCACTGCAATAACTTAAATGCTCACTATAGGTATCAATATGGTATTGATCCATAAAGGCTTTAACTTCTTTAATAAACTGGGTATTCAGGGGATCTGATCCACCAATAGATAAGGATAGCCCATGTAAGACAAACGGATATTTTTCAGTATAAGCCTCAAATTGCTTTTTACGCTTACCACCAATCTTTATCCAGTTTTCAGGTGCAATCTCAAGAAAATCAATTGGCTTAGGGTTAACCTCAAGTAATTCATATAAGAACTCTTGTCTCAGCCCGAGACCAATTGAATGGGTATTTAACATATTAGCTATAAAAACTAGCTTTGGTCCGAAGAATCGTCTTTGCTACCGCAACTGCCTTCACCACATTTTTGCTCGCCACATTTATGTTCGCCATCTTTGCTGCCACAGCTGCCATCTGCTAGTTTTTGGCCATTCTGGTAGCCACTTTGCAAGTCAGAAGCTTGGAATTCAGCTTGTCCATTTGAACAGGCAAAGCCTGATGAGCCTAAGGCTAAAGCGGCACTTAATGCAATACTGGTTGCTTTCTTATTCATTTGTTATCTCCTTGTTTGTTACTGGGATATTTTTGATAAGTCGATAAACCTCATCAATTTCAGATTGGTCTGGTTCATTATCGTGTGCGTGTTTAATGCAGCCAACCATTTTTGAGAGCTTGTTAATATATCGGTGACAGTTTTTGCACATTAAAAGATGAAATCTAAAAGACAAACGTTGGCGGAATGACAACTTGCCATCGATATAATCATCGGCATGTTTTGCTATGTCACGGCACTTTAACATCATTTTGTCCCATAGTATTGATCAACTTTTAACATGAGTTGTTGTCTTGCCCTATGCAATAACACTCGTACATTAGACGAGGAGATATCTAAAATGTTACAAATTTCTTGAAAACTAAATCCTTGGCTATCGTGCAGTAATAAAACACTTTTTTGAGCCGCAGGTAAGCAGCATAATTCCTGATTGATAATTTCTTGAAGTTTATTCGCTTGATGGTCTTGCTCTGGTGAAGCTTGCCAGTTTTGAATAACTTCTTGCCAATGGCCATCTTCTTTAAAAGTAGATTCTTCGAAGCAGGCAAAGTCATCTTCGGTAGAGTTTGATTTTTTTCGATGATGGGTATTCGCTGTATTTATGGCAATGCGAATCATCCAAGATTGTAGTTTAGATTTAAATGCAAACTTATGTAAATTTGTAAAAATCTTTATCCACGCTTCTTGTAGAATATCTTCGTGATCTTTTTCACCAGCATATTGTAAAATGACTTTTTTTAATGTTTGATGATGTAATTGAATAAGCTTACGCTTTGCTAACGCGTCATTATTTAAAATGTCATTAACAAGATCTCTTTCCAAAGTGCAAACAATTTCAGGTATTCGATATCAACCATCATAATATAGATTGAGATGAAATCCCATCGTGACTGTTTTTTGATATTTCTAATATCAGTATTGCGCATTTAATTTGATATAATATTAAGTTAGTAATACGTCATCATTTTCTTGAGTTGCAATTGAAACGATTAATCCTCATTATTTTATTTTTTGTTGCATCATTGGTATTTGCAACTGACAAAATAGAGATATGGGGTCATCAGAGCCATAATTTATCTGAATGGGAAGTTAGAAAATTTAATGGGCAAACAAGCTACCAATCAATTGATGAAAATGGTTTATATATTATTAAAGCGACGAGCCAGGATAGTGCTTCTGGGCTATATAAGAATGTGGATATCAACTTAAATGAATTTCCACTCTTACATTGGCGCTGGAAAATAAAATCGAAACTCCCTCATACAAATGAAAGAAGCAAGCAGGGCGATGATTTCGCAGCTCGGGTTTATGTAATTGCATCAACAGGTATTTTCTTTTGGAATAAAAAAGTCATTTGTTACGTTTGGTCAAATAGCGAAAGCAAAAATACCAGTTGGAATAATCCATACACTGGTAGTCGAGTCAAAGAATATGCCATTCGTTCAGGCCAGGATAAAACGAATACTTGGTACGCAGAGGTGAGGAACATTAAAGAAGACTTTAATAAATTATTTGGAACTGAGATCGATGAAATAAATGATATCGCCATTATGACAGATACTGATAATACGCATTCATCTGCGACAGCCTGGTATGCGGGTATTTATTTTGATTAGTTCATTAAATAGTCACTACATGGAACAAGTAAATTATTTATATTTGGCTAGAGATAATAATGTCGAAATACTTGAGGGTAAGTTTATAATTTATAGACCTAATTATCTTAGATTTTTCTAAATGGAATCAAAAGCATTTTCCATAATTTCTGCGTTTGCTTTTGATCTTTATACTCTTTAAGCCCAATTTCCATTTCGAGATGACCTTTTTGTGGTTGAGCAACATAGGTTTTAAATAATCTATCCCAAATTGATAGATTGAAACCATAATTGCTGTCAGTTTCTTGATGAATGGTGGAGTGATGAACGCGATGCATATCAGGCGTTACAATTAGTATACGTAATACTTTATCCAGCCAAGGAGGTAAATGAATATTGCTGTGATTAAACATGGCTGTTCCGTTAAGCAATATTTCAAATATCATCACACCAAGTGCAGGCGCGCCAAGTAATATCACCACGCCAAATTTAATACATAGAGATAGAATAATTTCAACGGGATGAAAGCGTAAACCTGTGGTGACATCGATATCTTGATCAATGTGATGAACTTTATGAAATCGCCACAACAGTGGTACTTTATGGAAAATAATATGTTGTGTGTAGATAGCTAAATCGAGTAATACAACAGACAAAATAGTACTGATATACACAGGCGTATTGAGGAGATTAAATAATCCATAGTGATTTTCTTGCGCCCAAATTGCGATGCCAACTGCTGCGGTGGGGAAGATTAATCTTAAAATTAAACTATCTAATATCACTAAACCAAGATTATTTAGCCATCTTGTTTTTTTTTGGGTAACCAGAGGGCGTTTGGGAATGAATAATTCTAATATGAACATCAATACCAGAATACCAATAAAAAAGCTTAGGCGGATAATGAGTTCATGGTTTAGTGGTTGCATTGTTTGTCCAAATAATAGATTCAGCTATTTTTTAATTATTAGACTTTCTTTTTTCTTGATAACCTAATAAAACTGTTTCTAAATCACTGAGATTTGCCTTATCTTTCGTTCCAGAATCGTGACGCATAATGGAAACCATGCTGGTAAAAGATAAACACTGTTCCTTCGTATTCATGTTCGCACCAAGTTTTTCAAATTTTGCAAATGCTTCAATTGTATTTCTAGAGCCGTAAAGGCAGATTCGACATTTTGCATCAGCCGTTTTAGCACCTAAATGTTTGCCAGCGTCAGTATCACGATTTATTCTTAAGTTAGCATGTTCAGATACACATCTTAAGTAATCAATATAAGCATTAGTTTGTAGTCCTCTATGATGCTTCTTGGAGTCTAGATGGCGTGTGAAAATATATTGTAGGGCAGCGCCTATTAAGATTCCGAAAAATGAAAATATTGCTACTGTCATAGTTTACTACCGAATATAAATAATACTTATTCATCCTATTATATCATCTAATCAATATATTGTTGGTTGATAATTAGATGTATAAAATTTTTGCGATAATCTTTAAAATAAAACTCATTGGTATCCTGTATCCCGCATTAAGTGCGGGATGACGACCTATGTGGTATTACCAAAGTAGTTAATATTCCAACACAAAAACTTAACGGGATTACATAAACCGCCCAATACCACATATAGCTTGGCTCGCCAAAATACAAGTAGCAGAATGTCCCCCCGATACAGCCTGTTAAAATACTTAGTAAGCTAGCCGTGTTTGAAACTTTTTTCCAATAAAAACCACCCAATAATGAGAAGGCGAGCGCAGATATGGGAATGTTCATCAATACCATTTTTTGGAAAATCTGATCAATAAATAAATTTGCCAATAAGTAAGAAAAAATGGCAATAACGGTAGTGGTTAGAATACTACGCTTCAAACTTGTTTGTGTGGCTGATAATGAATGGTGGGCAATAAATACCGAAGCAATGGTATTCCATAATCCCACCAAGGTGGTACAGGCAATAAAAAATAAAGTCGCATAGACAATGCCTTGTAAAACAATAGGGAAATGATGATGAATAAGATAGGGAATTGCATTTTGTGCATCAATTTTAATATTTGAATGGCCACCTAAACTACTCGCTGAAAAAATGCCAATTGCGTAAATAGCAGAAATAATGACTGCAGCAATACACACGGATATTAAAGCCGTTTTTTGTGAGTTAGCTGAAAAGATTTTTTGACCATACCAAGGCGCGAGGATGTAGGTAAACATGGTAATAACAATGAGCGCAATGAGTGTTGAGGCTGGAAAGGCATACTGATTAGTCACAGAATTAAAATCTGATGGGTAATATTGAATACTAATAAAATAGAGTAAAGGGAAAATGACGAGGGTAATCAAAAAACTGACGATATCAATTTGAATGATAGACTTTAAGCCGCCTCGTAGGGTAATTAACGCCATCACAAAACAAAATATCCCACTGAGTTGCCATTCGTTAAACTGAGGAAATAAGGGATTAAAAATTAAGGTTAATGATTTAATATAATTGGCACTGAAACCAATCATCGCAATTAATAAAATGATTGCTGTAATATAACCAATAAAAGGGTTGTATCGTTTTTCAAAATAGGTGGTGACTGAAATGCCATCAAAAGCTTTCCATTTTTTTGCAACGGTTAAGGCATAAAAGATCAATCCAATCAAAAAGACAAATGAAAGCGATATGGCAGAATTGCCATAAATATACCCTAGTGATGAAAACCCAACTAATGTTGAGGTATTTAATTCTGTCATCACCAATGTTGCAACAAGGGCAAAGAGTTTCGTATTCCTGTTTGCAACAAAATAGCTCTGGCTATCTTTGGTTTTCTTTTGCGTTAGGTAGGTAAAAATTGAAACACAAGCGATAAGACTAAAAAAACTAATCCAGTTAATTGAAGACATATAGGATTTTATTTAATGCCATTTAAGTCCCAATTATAGGTTTGATAACTAATGCTCTTAGCATTTAAAATTGCTTCTTTTTTAGCCGGTGACTGAATGTAATAACTAATGAAATTAGTGATATCCTCTGGCTTATTTCCAAAATCGATACCATACCATTCAAATATCTCGGAAATTGCAATCGTATTACCTTCAACTGTAACGCCCTTGCTGCTATTTACAAACTCACTGAACGCGGTGTTAAGTTGTTGATTTATTTTTTGGCCAGTAAATGGTGTGATATTCAAATTTGGGCAACTGATAGATGCACAGTTAACTGCTGCGTGAATGCGAGGGTCATTCCACATAGGACGAATTATTCTATGTTCAATATCGTTTAGAGATAAGCTAATGCCATCAACATTTAATAATTTTTTATCCCAGGGGCCAAAGCTGAAAAAGCCATCTTTAATTTTTGTTATGCTTGAGATTGGATAATTCTGTAAAATTAAATAAACCGTTTCCATATTGTATAGATTAATCCAATAGGCGAGTTGTTCGTTACGGTTGTAGGCATCAATTTTGATACTACTTAAACGCGTAATTGCATTCTTAAGGTTTTGTTTATCAGTATTATCGACAGCAGCATATGTAATATAAACTTGTCCATTCTTTGAAATGGCATATTTATTTAAAAACTGATTCCATATAGGATATTGAATGGTTTCTTTAGAGAGTGGATCAAAAGAAACCCATTGGTTCCAATAGGCTTTTGCAGGTGCTGCGTACATAACCTGAACCATAAATATTAAGCAGGTGATAAGGCAATATTGTTGAATTCTTTTCATTTGCTATTCCTTTTAATGTTTTTATGAAATTCAAATAATCTAAACCCTGCTGTCCATAAAACGAGAATGATATAGACAAGGGCTACCCATAGCTGCCAGCTCGGTATTAAAATGATGACAATAAAAAAGATAAATGCTTCTGCGCGCTCCATTAAACCAGGGCTATAGTAAAAACTTTTATTTGATGTGTTTGTTGAAAAAATGCCAACCACTAGAAAACTGCTAACACATAATAAGGTCACGCCCATCATTAATAAATAAAGGATAGCATAATCAGGCGCACGGAAGGCGAAGCACAGAATGATCGCCACTTCAACAGTACGGTCTGACATAATATCCAGGAGGGTGCCAATATCTGACGATTGGTTATTGAGTCGCGCTACAGTGCCATCTAATACATCGCAATAGCCTGACAAAAGCATGAATATAACCGCTGTTATGCGCCAATCTAGGGCAATACATAAAGCAGCAAATAAGCCAATAAGTAAAGAGCATAATGTAATGGTATTCGGTTGGGTGTGCTTGGCGAATTGTTTTGCAATTGGGTCAATGCATATCTTTTGAAAGATAGGTCTGATATGAGTTTCAATCAAAATATTAACCTATAACCATTTCATTAAGAATCGTACGATCTTTTGAGTTTTTTTAGAGAATAATGCTTTTGTATAATAGGTTCCTGCCACACGTTTATTAAGTTCACTGAGTGTTGGGTATGGTATAATATAGCTGGTCATATTTTTGATGGTAAGCTTATTGGCAATAGCCAAAGTCCATTGCGAAATTAATTCACCTGCATCTTCACCGACAATGGTTGCGCCTAATATTTTACCTTTTTTACCAACTGCAACTTTAATTAAACCATTAGTATGCAGACCAGCTTGAGCGCGATCATTATCATTATAAGTTAATTGTAAAACTTGGGCGCCTTCACTTTCAGCTTCTTGGATATTCAAGCCAACATGGGCAAGTTCTGGATTTACATAGGTAACCCAAGGGAATGCGCTATAATCGACTTTTGCAGGTAACTTAAATAAAATATTTCGAATCACAATACCTGCGTGGTAACCTGCAGTATGGGTGAACTGGTAGGGGCTGGCAATATCCCCGATGGCATAGACATTTTTTTTATTTGTTCTTAATCGCTTATCTACTACAACACCTTTTGGTGTATGTTTAATGCCTGCATTATCAAGGTTTAGTCTTTCTAAGTTAGGTGAACGACCAGCAGCAACCAGAATATGAGAGGCCTCAAGGGTAAATGGTTCACCTGCAATTTCATAATGGATAACCGCGCCCATATCTTTTGCATCAAACTCTATGAGTTTAATACGTTTAAATATTTCGATACCGTTGTCTTTCAATTTAGTTTCAATAATCGAGACACAATCTCGATCAGCCGCAGGGAGAATTTTAGTACCCGCTTCCAATATAGAAACTTTGCATCCTAGTTGATTATAAGCCTGCGCGATTTCACATCCGATAGGACCCGCACCAATCACGACAAGGTGTTCAGGCTTTTCTTTTAAATCAAATATCGTTTCGTTGGTATAGTAATCAGTATCTTGAAGACCTTTTATATTAGGAATTTTCGATCTTGAACCAGGGGCAAGCACAATATATTTTGCTTGAATGGTTTGTTCGCCCGCTTTAACGGTTTTATGATCAACAAGCTCACCAAATTCCTGAATAACTTTGACACCAAGCGATTCAAAGCGCTCAACAGAATCATGTTTAGAGATGGTCTGGATAACATTGCGAATATGATCATTCACTTGCCCGAAGTCTATTTTCGTCTCTATATGGTGAATACCAAAATGTTTTGCTTGTTGTGAAATGGTGTTTGCTTTAGAGGCTTCTATTAAAGACTTAGAGGGCACACAACCGTAATTCAAACAGTCACCACCCATTTCATTCCCTTCACAAAGGACGACACGCGCACCCATCTGAACGGCGCCTGCGGCAACTGAAAGGCCACCAGAGCCTCCGCCTATCACGCAGATATCGGTTTGAATTATGTTCATATTCTATTGTCCTTTATAATGTTTTGGGGCGTCTTGCTTTATATTTTTTAACAATAACAGGTGCTAAAGACAAAATAGCTAACCCAATAATAGGGAAAATGACCTGAGGTTCAAAGATAATCCCTAAGTTTAATGATTTGCCTTGTTCTAATGTATAACCTAACCCGCTGCCAACCCAGGCATAGATGAAAGAACCAGGGATAATCCCAAGGAGTGTTCCAAAGAAGAAAGTACGTAAAGGCATTCCGATTATGCCAGCTGCAATATTAATCACAAAAAAGGGGAAAATTGGTAACAACCTAAGCGTTATTAAATAGTTAAAGGCATTTTCCGTAAAACCCTTTTTCATTTTACTTAGCTTATTGTCTACTTTATTTCTAAGCAATTCGCCAAAAGCAGTATTCACTGCTAAGAAAGTAATGGTTGCACCGATGGTTGCAGCAAATATGACCCATAATGTTCCAAAGATGGCTCCAAATAAAAATCCACCAAGTAGTGTTAGCAAAGTTGCGCCTGGTATAGATAGCGCAATAATTACGATGTAACACCCCATAAATGCAAGTACGCTTAAGAAATAATGTGCATGCGTATATTCCTGAAGGTTTTTATAATTTTCACTTAATGCTTGGAGTGATAAGTAGTGTTGTCCACCAAACACAAAAAACAAGATTAACCCTGCAATCAAAATAGTAATTGGCAAGATTTTTTTAAGGCTTAACATTATTTATCCTTTAGTAAACGGCATTTATGGTTGTTAGAGTCAGGTTTATTCTATTTTGTTACAGATTCATTTCCATTACCAGCAGTCTACCTTGGTATCTGCGTTTTCTTTACTATAAGCGTGGCGCTGGTTAAAAACATTAATCGTCAGCGTATGACAAGTTTCATTATTGGGTATGGTGACGCTTAGTAGAAAATTATCTTTATTTAATTTTGATAAGGTGTAGGTGTTACCCTCTTCATCAGTTGATGAAAAATCAATATCCGATAGTTTCATGTTTTTATATGTGCCTTTTTCAGCATGTTGTGCCTCAATGGCTAATGCCATAACAGTAAGCCGTGTTTTAGCATACCGTAATCTTTCATTATTGATATGTGATAGATAGCTAGGTACCGCAATAGCTGTAATAATACCTAAAATAACGATGGCGATGATAAGCTCTATTAAACTAAATCCAGCTGTTTTTTTACGGTTCCTAAACATTATGGTTTAATTACTTTAATATTAAACTCTTTCCTAATATTACATAATTTCATATCTAAATAATGATCATGGTTGTGCCAGTCCCATTTTTTATGCATTTTTTTTGCACGAACATAAGCAATAAAGCAAATTGGCAGGTATTTTGCCATGACTGAATATACAATAAACTTGAACTTGTATTGTTTTAGATAGCTGTTTATAACCGTATTATAGTCAACATATTTAAAGAATTCTTTGTATCCTCTAAGTGTGACATCAGTACCAAATAGCGTCCAGGTATCGTTGATAGCTTCACCGCGAATTTGGAAAGGGATTGTGCCAAATAGGACATGGGTAATATCATGCTTTCTAAACCATTGGCTGGCTTCGTCTTTACCTTCATTATTATTTAAAAAGGGGTAATGGTTAGTATATTCTTCTAAGCCTTGAGACAGCGTTAGTGTTGAGTGTTGATTAAGATAGTCCAATGAGATTCTCAGTTGTAAGATTACTGTAATTAAATTGATTGATACTAATCAATTTTAGACAAATTTTCTGATAATATCTTTTTATCTTTGCTTTAAAAATTGTTGTTATGGATATACATCATGTAGATATTGCCATTATTGGTGGTGGTATATTAGGCTTTTCAACGGCAATGCAGCTTAAAGAAAAATATCCTCGATATTCCATTTCTTTACTTGAGAAAGAGGCGACACCTGCGGAACATCAAACAGGGCATAACAGTGGCGTTATTCACGCGGGGGTCTATTATAAGCCAGGGAGTTTAAAGGCAAAATTTTGTCGTCAAGGGCTAAAAGATATTGTTCGCTTTTGTGACAACCATCATATCCCTTATGCTTCGCCAGGTAAGTTAATTGTTGCGACGGATGAAACTGAGCTAGCGCGTATGCAAGCCTTAATTGAACGCTCAAAAGAGAATCAACTTGAGTTTGAGGTTTTAGATCAAAGCCAATTGAAAAAAATATCTCCAGAGATCAATGGCATTGGCGCCATACACGTGCTAGAGACAAAAATTATTAATTGGAAACAAGTAACTGAGAAATATGCTGATGTCTTTATCAACAATAAAGGAAATATATTTTATAACCAAACTGTAGAAGCGATATCTGAGCATAAATCTGATGTGGTCATAAAAACCAGTTCTGGCCGTCATGTTATTGCGAAATATGTAATTTGCTGCACAGGTTTGCAAGCTGACCGTATGGTTAAACTCTCTGGTCAAAATCCAAATTTTAAAATCGTTCCTTTTCGTGGTGAATACTACCAATTAAATTCTAAATATAATGATTTAATTCAACATCTTATATATCCAGTACCAAATCCGGACTTACCTTTTTTAGGGGTGCATTTAACTAGAATGATTGATGGCTCTGTCACTGTTGGTCCAAATGCTGTGTTAGCTATGAAGCGTGAGGGGTATAAGCGTTCAAATCTCAATTTAGTAGATCTCGGTGAAACCCTTGCTTACCCCGCTTTTTGGAAGATGTTGAAGAATAATTTTAAGCCTGTATTACACGAGCTTAAGACCTCTATCTCAAAAAAAGCTTATTTAAAAGAAGTACAAAAATATTGCCCAAGTGTCACGCTAGATGATCTTCAGCCTTATCCTGCTGGGGTGAGGGCGCAAGCTTTATCGAAAGATGGTAAATTGGTTGAGGATTTTTTGTTCCAGAACTCTAAACGTATTTTGCATGTATGTAATGCACCATCACCTGCAGCGACATCTAGTTTACCCATTGGGCGGTACATTATTGAAAGATTTGAAAAACTATTAGCTTAAAGTCACAATAATTTTACGATTATGTGGTTGATAGCGATGTTCATATAAATACAACCCTTGCCAAGTACCAAGCCCAAGCTCAGAGTCAATAATCGGGATAGTTTTAGATTCACCTGTTAAGACAGTGCGGATGTGCGCTGACATGTCATCTTTTCCCTCTAATATATGATAAAAACAAGGGTCACCATCTTTTACTAAACGGCTTAAAAAGCCTTCTGTATCTTTACGAACATCAGGGTCACAGTTTTCAGTAATAATTAATGAAGCCGAGGTATGCTGGCAAAAAACATGGCATAAGCCAGTGGTTATTTTCTGTTGTGAAATAATTTGCTGTATTTTATCTGTGATGTCATAAAATCCTCGGCCTTGCGTTTGAATATGGGTGCTTTGTTGGTGCAATTTATCTCTCCGATTTAATTCATCATAAAAATATGGAAAAATCTTATCATAACTTATTCGATTGCTAGCGATAAGTTACAAAACTATCTCTATAATTGAATTACTCAAATTGAGATCAAAGGGATAATCTATGTGGAATAAGGTATATCAATTTAACTTCCCAACTGTCATGCGCTTTGGCGCTGGTGTCATTAATGAAACCAGTATGCACTTGAATAAGCAAGGTATTAAAAAACCACTTATTGTGACGGACCCAGTATTAGCAAAACTGCCTATTGTGTCAGATATCGTTTCTCATTTAAAAGAAAATGGTCTCAACGTCGAAGTGTTTGCTGATATTGCAAAAAACCCTGTAGAAAGTGATGTTACAAGAGGGGTTGAGAAATACCATCAGTCAAATTGTGATGCCATCATTGGTGTGGGTGGTGGTGCGAGTATGGATGTGGCACGTGCCATAGTGTTAATGGCAAATCATCCTGGTAGCGTGTTTGACTATGAAGATGGTACTGGCGGTGATGAACAAGTAAAAGACGAAAATATCCCTTATTTTATCGCTGTACCCACTACTAGCGGAACCGGAAGCGAAGTTGGACGCAGTGCGATTATCTCTGATGAAACAACCCATCAGAAAAAAGTAATTTTTGCGCCACAACTATTAGCAAAATTAGTCTTAGCGGATCCAGCACTAACATTAGCATTACCTCCTTTTATTACTGCAGCAACAGGTGTTGATGCATTGGTACATAATGTTGAAGCGTATTTGGTTAATACTTTTCATCCTATGTGTGACGGTATTGCGCTAGAAGGTATGCGTTTAATCCATGAGTCTTTAGAGGGTGCAGTTAAGTCCCCTAATATCGAAAACCGCTCAAAAATGATGGCAGCGTCAACCATGGGGGCAGTGGCTTTTCAGAAAGGCTTGGGAGTGGTGCATTCGTGTGCGCATGCTTTATCCGCTTTTAATAATCTCCATCATGGCTTAGCAAATGCAATTATGTTTACCGAATGTATGCGTTTTAACGAAAGTGTTTGTCGTGAAAAATTTGAGGCGATTGAAAAGCAACTAGAAATATCTGATTTTGTACACTATACCCAACATTTGAATATGAAAGTAGGCATTGAGCTTGGCTTGAGTAACCATGGTATAACAGAAAAAGATATCGATAAAATTGCTGAATTAGCGTTGGCGGATGGTTGTCATTTATCTAATCCGCGTAAAGTTACTTTGGATGATTTCAAATATATCCTTTACAGGAGCCTGTAATGATTAAAATAGGTGTCTCTGCTTGTTTATTTCACCCTGACCCAGATCGATTAACCTTTTCTAAAAAGACATTAAGTTACCTTGAAAATGATATGGCAACTTATTTAACTAAGCCAAATGTGTTGCCAATACTTATTCCCGCATTTAAATCCGAACATTTACTCAAACAGTTTTGTCAGCAGATGGATGGGTTTGTTTTTCAAGGTGGAGTAGATGTTTGCCCAGAATCTTATCAACAGCCTTATTTGGATAAAGCAAAATGGCCTGGGGATAAAATTCGTGATGACTATGAATTAGATATCATGGATTATGCCTATCATCATAAAAAACCCGTTTTTGGTATTTGCCGCGGACTGCAATTGATAAATAGTTATTTTGGTGGAACGTTATATCAAGACATTAACACACAAGTTAAAACAGATATTGAACACCGAAATGCTAAAAAATACGATGAAATTTATCATGAAATCGCTTTTGAAGATGATAGTTTATTGGCAAATAAAATACATCCGAATTTAAAAAGCGGTTTAATTAACACAGTACATCATCAAAGTGTGGAAAAATTAGGAAAGGGGTTAATCCGAGAGGCATATTGCCCGCAAGATAATATTTTAGAGGCTTTTAGACACGAAACAAGCGATAATTTTATCTACGCAGTACAATGGCATCCTGAATTTGGCCAGACACTTAAAGATAAGGTCATTGATTCTGATTCTGTTTATCGTTACTTCTTATCTCAAATTTAAAAATAAAAGGATCACTTATGAAAATTATGAACCCGAGTACAGGTGAACTCATTAGAGTAATTGAAAATGATAATAACAGTTCAATTAACCAAAAATTAGTTACTTTAGAAGAGGGCCAAAGCAAGTGGGTTGAACAAACTACCATACACCAAAGAATTGCTTGCATAGAAAAGTTTATTGAACTACTCAAAGAGAATATTGATTCTTTATCTAGGGATTTAACGGCTGAAGTAGGGAAGCCATTTCAAGAAAGTCGTAATGAAATTAATGCAGCTTGTTATCGTTGCCAGTTTTTTATTGATGAATCAGTAAAACTACTCGATGAACAAGAAGTCCATATTGATGGTAATACTAGGGAGAGACTTGCTTATGAACCGTTGGGTGTCATCGCAAATATATCTGCTTGGAATTATCCATATTTAGTAGGTGTAAATGTATTTATTCCTGCGCTTATTTCCGGTAATGCAGTAGCTTATAAGCCTTCAGAGTTTGCTGTATTAACCGGATTAAATATCCAAAATTATTTATATCAATCCGGTATCCCAAAAAATGTTTTCCAAAGCTTTATAGGCGCTAAAGAGGTGGGTGAGGCGCTACTAAAAGCATCATTAGATGGTTATTTTTTTACTGGCAGTGTTGCCACGGGTAAGCATATTGCTAAAAAGGTGGCAGAGAAATTGGTACCTGTTGGCCTTGAGTTAGGTGGAAAAGACCCAGTCTATGTTGCGGAAGATGTTAAAAGTGTTCGTGCAACTGCTGAAGCTTTAGTTGATGGGGTTTTTTATAATAATGGTCAAAGTTGTTGCTCTGTTGAACGTATATATGTACATAAAAGCATTTACGATAAATTTGTCTCGCATTTTGTCAATATGGTAAATGAGCTTAAAGTTGGTGATCCAAACGTCGACGGTATCACCAATGGTGCAATTACTCGACCACAGCATGTCGACTTTTTAAGATCGCAGGTTAAAGATGCAGAACATAAAGGCGCAATATTAATGCTAGGTGGTCATGCTAAAGACTCAAAAGGATCATTTTTTGAACCAACGGTGTTGATTAATGTTGATCATAGCATGCGTGTCATGACAGAAGAATCATTTGGCCCAATTATTGGTATCCAGAGCGTAAATGATGATAAAGAAGCAATAATGAAAATGAATGATACGGAATTTGGTTTAACGGCGAGTGTCTTTACTAATGATGAAGACAGAGCAAATCAAATGATGAGAAAATTAGATGCTGGTAATGTCTACTGGAACTGTTGTGATCGTGTATCACCCTATTTACCTTGGGCTGGTAGAAAAAACTCCGGACTAGGCGTTACCTTATCTAAGCATGGTGTTTATGCATTTGTCAAAACCAAAGGCTTACATTTCAGGAAAATATAGTATACTTAATATTCGTAAAGTGATTATCAAATCATCTAAACTAATACTAGCCAAGGTAGCTATCTTTTAACTACTTGGAATATGCTAATAAATTGCCATGAATATTAAGCATAATATTGTTTTTAACAGTATTATTTTATGAGTAAACAAAAATAATAATGATAGGAATCTAACTATGTCAGAATTAAAACGGAGTTTACGCTCTAGACATCTAACGATGATTGCGTTGGGTGGCTCTATAGGAACTGGTTTATTTCTGGCAAGTGGTGGTGCAATTAGTGAGGCTGGACCTGGTGGTGCATTAATTGCTTATGGCATGATTTCCATAATGGTTTATTTTTTGATGTGTAGCTTGGGTGAGATGTCTGCTTATCGTCCAACGACAGGATCGTTTTGTGAATACTCTGGCGATTATATTGATCCAGCTTTTGGGTTCGCAATGGGCTGGAATTATTGGTTTAACTGGGCAATTACCATCGCAGTGGAAGTATTAGCGGCTGCCATGATTATGCAGTTTTGGTTCCCTGGTAGTAGTACTTTTATGTGGAGTAGTTTCTTCTTCTTGTTGATATTAGGTTTGAATTTAATGTCAGTTAAAATGTATGGGGAGTCTGAATATTGGTTATCGTTCTTTAAAGTATCATTTGTGATTATTTTTATTGTGGTCGGTGCTTTAACTATATTTGGCCTAATCGGTGATCATGGGCCTGTTGGTTTTGAAAACTGGAAGATAGAAGGCGCGCCATTTAACCATGGATTTATCGGGTTTTTAGCTGTGTTCATGATAGCTGGTTTCTCATTTCAAGGCACAGAAATTGTTGGGGTGGCAGCAGGCGAGGCAGATGACCCAAGTCGCGCCATTCCGAGAGCTATTAAAAGTACCTTTTGGCGAATCGTATTATTCTATATTGTTGCCATTGCTATTATTAGTTTTTTAATCCCTTATAACGACCCTAATTTAGCCAATGCAAATTCAGATGTAACGTTAAGCCCTTTTACAATTGTCTTTAAAAATGCTGGCTTTACTTTTGCGGCATCTGTTATGAACGCAGTAATTTTAATTGCAGTCTTATCAGCGTGTAATGCAAGTATGTATACCTCTACAAGAACACTCTGGTTTATGAGTAAGAATGGCCAAGCGCCACGCGTTTTTTCTAGAACATCAAAAGGGGGTACGCCTTATTTAGCATTAATTGCAACATGTATTATTGGTAGTGCTTTTATGCTGACATCTAAATATCAAAATGGTGCCATATTTATATTGTTAGTCAATGTATCAAGCTTGGCTGGTTTTATTGCTTGGTTTGGTATTGCTTGGAGTCATTATCGCTTTAGAAGAGCGCTTAAGGCTCAAGGTAAATCGATGGGTAAACTTCCTTTCAAAGCTAAATTCTTTCCTATCGGTCCATTGGTGTCAATAGCATTTATCGGGCTAATTATTGCCGGCCAAGAGTTTGGTGATGTTATGGCAGGTGAATTAACGATTCAAAAATTCTTAATTACGTATGCTGGGTTAATCATATTTTTAATTATTGCGATCAGTTATAAAATTATTAATAAAACTAAATTTATAAGCTTAAAAGATTGTAAATTTCCAGAACATGAGCATCCAGAAATGGAAGGACATGATGTTGATAATGACACCAATCATAGTAAATGATTCTTGAAATTGTACTTATTTATATCTTCTCTGGGATCTTCATAGGCCTACTTTCTGGTTTATTTGGTGCAGGTGGAGGCTTAATTGCCGTTCCCTCATTGATTTTCATTTTTTCATTGCAAGGCTTCTCTAGCCAAGAAATCATGCCTTGTGTTATTGGTACTTCACTCGGAATAATGGTTTTTACCTCTATCTCATCAATACATAGTCATCACCAACTAGGCAATATTCATTGGCCAACTGCTAAGGTAATGATCCCTTGGATTGCATTTAGTGTTTTAATAGGAAGTGCCATCGCAAAATTTTTACCAAGTTATATTGTATTGAGCTTATTTTGTATCTTTATGTTTATAGCAATCTTTAAAGTGCTTAATCGCACAAACAATATTGTTATAACAAAGCCAATTTCATTGCCTAATAATCATAAACTTATATCTTTAGGAATAGTGACGGGTATATTTTCAGCTATTATTGGTATCGGTGGCAGTATTATTACCGTTCCAGCAATGCGTGGCTGGAAGTATCCTATGCGAAATGCAATCGCCACAGCAGTTGTATGTGGATTTCCCATAGCATTTTTTGGCATGTTGAGTTATTCCATTATGGGAGTTTTATACCCAATCAAGCTGCCATATGGTAGCTTTGGTGACGTAAACTGGATTGCCATCCCATGTGTCGCATTACCATCGATGATTATTGCACGCTTTGGTAGTAAATTAGCGACTATTATTCCTGACCAAGTATTAAGACGACTGTATTTAAGTTTATTGCTGGTTATAATGATCTATATGTTAATTAATACTTTCTTGAGCTATTAATTTACAAAGCAAATTCGCCCCTTTTAATATTTTCGGCGTATTTTGTGAAATTAAGTTGGGATTTATTTTATATATTTTTTCGTTAGCGACAGCTGCAAGATTATCCCAGTTTTGCCATTGACTATGTTGGTTAATTGAATATGTTTGTTGATTATTTAAGTTATAAAATAATTGGAAGATTAAATCTGGATTGGCAATTAATACTTGCTCTACACCTGTTTGGAAAGATGGATAAGGAATGTTTGAAAATATATTTTTGCCATGGCATAAGGAAACAATTTCATTGATGGTGCCTTGGTTACCAATGCTAAATATTGGTATTTCGGATAATTGAATAAATATTGATCGAGAAATTGAATTCTTATAGGTCTTTTTTAATTTTTCTAATTCGCTTAAATAGTCAGATGAAATATTTTGGGCAGATTGCGGCAACTGAATCAAGTTGCCAATATTTAGAACCAGGGTATTGATTTCATCAAGTGAGTTAGCATCAAGCACGTGAACGCTCAGGTTAAAGCTTTTCAGTTGTTGAATTGAGATTGGACTATTCATTGGGCTGGCGAGAATAATATCTGGTTGAAGTAAAATAACTTTTTCA
>JAOMSY010000140.1 GCA_028355575.1 Francisellaceae bacterium
TGTTTTATGTTGCTGCCGTGGCATTTGTGATTATCGCTGCATATAAAATCTTCTCTTTTCACGCTTTGTGGCATAAAGATAAAACCATTAAAGTGTCTGATTTATCAGACAAAAATAAACATTTTTATTAATAAGAGGTGTGCTATGAAATCTAAATTACTTTTTATCGGTAGTATCGTGTTAATGATTGTACTTATCGCATTAAAGTACATAACGGGTCTGCCTTTTAATGACTATGTCATGACGGTTATCTTATTGGTCATTGCCATGGTCGCTGGATATTCGCTTTGTACAATAACTGAAAACCACAAGGAGTAAGCCATGAATATGAGTGAAGCAAAAAAATATTTTCAAACTAATCCTGATGCTAAATTAATTGTTGTGCCTAGGCGCTATAAATACTTGATGCAAGTTCATCATGATGATGTTGTCAAAACAATTAAGTCTCGACTAACCCAAGGTGACATTCAATGTGACACCATGGAACAAATAAATGAGCATGCTCGTAAACTTAATAAATTGGATTATGAGCTGATACAAAGCTGTCCGCATGTTGAAATGTCAGGACTCGATGAAGAAGGGCAAACTGTTGCACATCGTCAAGATGCAGCTAAGATTATGATATAAGTGACGATAGATAATCATAACATGACTGAGCAACTATATCCCATCCGCTTTATATCAGAACAGTCAGGTGTAAAGCCTGTGACCTTAAGAGCTTGGGAGACACGATACAATATTCTCAGGCCACATCGGACTGAGAAGGGTCATCGTTTATATACACAAGCTGATCTTGATAAAGTTAACCGGATTGTTGCGCTCATAAATCGTGGTGCCACAATCAGTCAAGCCATTGAATCATTAAACGATAAAGGCGGATACGAATTAATTGCTGATAATGAACATAAGTTTTTAATTAATTACAGTGGTTTAAATAAAGCAATTTTAGGTTCTAATTATCAAGTAGTAAATAAAGAGCTTAATGCGATTTATGCTGATTACTCACCAGAGGCATTTGCTCAAGTCATTTATCCTGCAATCTATAAAGAATTAACTGAAAACGTATGGTCAGAAATGCCTGATGCTGAAATTAGTCGTGAGATATTTTTAGATTTGGTTATACATCGATTAATGTCAAATATTCTTGAAAATAATAATTACGCAAATCAGCAGACGATTCAGGTTGTTGGTTTTAGAACTGGAATGATTAAACCGCGTGTTATCCATGGGTTATTTATCGCAAGCATTTTAAAAGTACATGGTTTTAAAGTTGTTTTTTGTTCAGGGGTTTCAAGTATTGAAATGATATCAGAGTATGCAAAAAATGCGCCAACCGTCGTATTTACCTATGCGGATGCTTTTTATATTAAACAGTTAGATCGCCATATTAAACAGATAAAAGAACTCACATTTTTATGGTCTAGGCATGTCTCTAATGATTGCGATAATTTAATCACGCTAAATTCTGATTATACCAGCTTATATGAACAGGTAATTAAACATATAGATAAATAAGGTTTGAAATATGACGGGTAAAAATCATGTTGTTATCGGAAGCAGTGGTGGTATAGGGCAACAGTTTGTAAAACAGTTTGCTAAAAATACATCAGATACAATTTATGCCTTTTCTCGAAGTCAAAAAAACTTTCTTGGAAGTCTGTGCGCAGAAAAACAGGATCAACTCGATATCCAAATCCTTCAAAAGCGTTAGCTGAGGCAACGCCAAAAATTAGCACTGGAAAGAATGCACTGATAAACAAAGCACAATCCCATACTCTTCTCCATTTATGGCTTTCAATCTTACCCCGATAGTCATAACCGACTGGTCTCAAGAAAAAGCTCCATAATACGAAATACATGGCAACGAGCAGACCTGAAAATGCAGTTGCATACAATGGCGGAAAAACAACAAACATTAATCCACCTAAGAAGATAATCCAAGTATTATTACCATCCCAAACAGGCGCACTGGTATTAAGTACCACACGACGGTGATTTTCATCTTTTAGCCAAGGGAAAATCATGGTGACACCTAAGTCATAACCTGCCGTGGAGGCATAGATACAAAAAATAATGCCTAGCACGATCCACCAATAAAACTGTAAAAATTCGTAACTCATGACTTATTCCTCCTCTTTATTGTCTGGAAGATAACTTTTAGGGCCTAACCTTGCATATTTGAACATCAAGAATAATTCAACTACGAATAAGGTGACATATATCAACACAAACCCAATTAGTGTAATGACCAGCGTACTTGTATCGTGCAACGATGACCCAATACCTGTCGGCATCATCTCGTGTACAATCCAAGGTTGTCTGCCGTTTTCACATAACACCCACCCTGCCTCAACTGCGATATAAGGCACAGGGATGATAAGCAATAAGCCCCATAATAAATAACGCTTAATGGGTTTATTTCGATAAATTTTGTAAACAACAATGATTAAGGCAAGCAACATAATCCCCCACATTGCTAACATCACCCTGAATGACCAAAAGGCAATCGGTACATCGGGAATCGCTGCAACTTTCGTCGCCTCTACACCCGCTGGTGTTAATTCAGAATTTTCACCATTTACATAATGGTATAAGAAGCCAAATCCTAAGTTTTCTTTATTGGCTTCATACAGATTTTTTTCTTGCTCAGTTGCATTATCTTGTCTTATTTTGACCATATTATTAAATGCAACATA
>JAOMSY010000141.1 GCA_028355575.1 Francisellaceae bacterium
AGTCGAAATTATATGAAGAAATCGGCAAGCTTAAAGTCATCTATGCTGATAGAAATATCTCCAGCTAAAATAACGACATCTTCGCCAGAAATATTTGGTACAAAACGCATAAATTCCAGATGCAAGTCAGAATGTATAGCTATTTTCAATTGAATATCCCCAACTTGATAATTAATGATATAATTATACCATATCGCAGACATGATCTGTGGAAGTAACTTGGATAAACATAATGAAATCAAAACACTGGTAACAGGTTCGAATCCTGTCGGGCGCACCAAAATTATGGTGGTCGTAGTTCAGTTGGTAGAGCGCCAGATTGTGATTCTGGTTGTCGTGGGTTCAAGTCCCATCGATCACCCCAAATTTGCGGACGTGGCGAAATTGGTAGACGCACTGGATTTAGGTTCCAGCGCCGAGAGGTGTGGGAGTTCGAGTCTCCCCGTCCGCACCAAAACCTAATAAATTAACCAGCCTTGTGTTGGTTTTTTGTTTGCCCAGCAAAACAGGCAAATCCGATTGATTGAAAGAAATCAATGTCATCCTAACCAAGGGAAAGTCAATCTGAATGGCAAGGGCGTTACTGGCAACGGTAGGGTCTGAAGGAAGCCATAGGAAGTTAAGAGTACACAGCGTAAGCGAACCTGATACGGCATGTTAGCGGCGGTAAGCGTGCAAAATAGCGCAAAGCCCAATACTTGGTTTGAGCTAAGGTGTGATTGAGGGTGGAATTCTTAACAGGAACCTGCGTATTAACTGGGGAAGCCTTGTATTGTTTCTAATACAGTTAGAGCTAAAATCAAGAAGTAATTTGAGAGATTAGTAATAATAATGCAAGGTGGCAGATGATCCCGTAGTAGCGATAATATGATTACCAATGAGGCCTGGTAACAGAGCGGAGGGTAAAATAATCATTACTGCATTGGCTTATGCAGGGTTAATCACTGACAAAATCTATGATTAAATTGCGAAGGGGTGAAGTAAATAGAAAAGCATTATTGTGGAAAGAAATAAAAGTAGTGAAATACACAAGTTATCAAGCCTGATAAGATTTATGAATACTCCAATCTCAGGATTATTGTAAATTGTATTGAAGGGAGTTGGTTAGTTACTTAATAGATTGCTCCTAGCTAGAACGTTAAGAATTACCCAATTATTATATTATACCGATATCTGCATTTATCTCTTGAGACAATAATCACAGAGAGCAAATATGACAAAGAAATATTACAGTCTTTATGGGAGATTGCTGTCAAAAACAGTGCTATATGAAGCCTATAATCAGGTTAAATCATCAAAAGGTGCTGCTGGAATAGATGGTCAGAGCCTGAGACGATTTTCTGAAAAGCTGGAAGAAGAATTGTCAAACCTACTACTTGAATTAAAGGGGAAATACTATAAGCCTTTACCTGTAAAGCGTGTCACCATTCCAAAAGGTGATGGTGGTGAGCGAAACTTAGGTATACCTGCGGTTCGAGACAGAATAGTTCAACAAGCACTACGCAACCTGCTAGAGCCTATATTTGATGTGGGTTTTCATCCATCAAGTTATGGGTATCGCAAAGGAAGAAGTTGTCATCAGGCAATTAACAAAGCCAGTCTATTTATCCGCTCTTATAATAGGAAATGGGTAGTAGATTTAGATTTGTCAAAATGTTTTGATACGCTTGATCACGCCCTTATCATACAGCAAGTCAGGAATAAAGTAGTCGATGGGAGTATCCTAAATCTGATTCGATTATTTCTGGAAAGTGGTGTAATGATAGGGGCTAAAACCGAAGCGACTATAGTTGGAAGCCCCCAAGGGGGAGTTATTAGTCCGCTATTAGCAAACATCTACTTAGATCGATACGATCAAATGATGAAGGATAGAAAGCACCGCATTGTTAGATATGCTGATGATATATTGGTGCTTTGCTGCTCTAAAAGCGCGGCTGAAAATGCTCTTGTGGTAACGAAATGTTACCTTGAGACAAAACTTAAACTCAAGGTTAATCAGGACAAGACGCATATTGTGAATAGTGATGATGGGGTCAAATTTTTGGGAGTGGAAATCTATACTGACTACACACGTATTCAGAGGAAGAAAATAGAAACTCTTAAGGCTAAAATAAAATGGCTTACAAGACGCAGTAGAATTGATAAAGTTAATGAAATTATTAAGGATCTCAATCCTATAATCAGAGGCTTTGTTAATTACTTTAAGATAGCAAATTGCAAATGGATAATGATTTCATTGATTAAATGGGTGAGAAAGCGATTACGCTGTATTCAGCTAAAACAATGGAAGAAACCTAGCCGTCTTCATAGGAGGTTAAAACAGCTAGGTTACTATCCTCCATTTATGGGCATAAAGATGAGTAGCTGGCGCAGTGCTAGTTGCTCATTGGCACATATGGCGATGCCTAATAAGTGGTTTCATAATGAATTGCAATTATTTGATCCCACAAAAGTTGACGTAGGAATCTCTGCCTATTAAATAGATATTTATTTACATGAGCCGTATACGAGGTCCGTACGTACGGTTCTGTGAGAGGGATAAGGTGTAAGCCTTACCCTACTCGATTATGCCTAAATTTTCTTAAATTCCCTGAGTTATTTATTCAAAACCTTTAAATTTCCATCCCAGAAAAGCAATATTTCTTTGTATGACCACACCCAGTTTTTGGGAGAATGTATTGATTGTTTATAGC
>JAOMSY010000142.1 GCA_028355575.1 Francisellaceae bacterium
TGTCTCCCCTACAAGCTGTTTTAATTAACAATCAAGCGTTTTACATTAAAAGAGATGACTTAATTCTAGGTGTTTTAAATGGGAACAAAGCAAGAAAACTAAAATTTTTATTCGATGATAACCATCAGTATCTACAAAAAATTATCAGTTATGGTGGGATACAATCTAATTTTATGAGCGCAATAGCCGTTTTAGCAAAGCATAAAAATTGGAGTTGCGAGTACTATACTCAGCCCATCCCAAAATATTTAAAAGAAAAGCCTGTCGGGAACTATGCAGCAGCAATTAAAAACAATATTAAAATAATTGAAACAACTCAGGCGTTCGCTTTTGAAACCATTAAAGCCCAATATAAAAATGAAAAGAATGTGTTGGTTCTAGATCAGGGTGGTCGTGATCATCAAGCTGAAATCGGTTTAATAGAATTATGTCAGGAATTAAAAGAGCAAGCTAAACAAATTGATCTAGATCAATACTGTGTATTTATGCCATCAGGAACAGGCACATCAGCTTACTTTCTACAAAAGCATTTATATCCTATCAAAGTTTATACAACCCCAGGTGTAGGATCTAAAACTTATCTAATCTCACAGATGAATCTAATTGAAGGATTTGATGATAAATACATCCCTAAAATCATTAAAACAAATAGAAAATATACTTTTGGTCAGCCTTATAGCAATCTTCTTAAACTTCATCAAAAACTATATATACAAACAAATATCGAGTTTGATTTATTGTATGATCCAATCGGATGGATGGCTTTATTTGAAAATATAGATAAAATTTCTGAGCCAATTATTTACATTCATTGTGGTGGCATAGAAGGCAATGAAAGTATGTTAAATCGTTACCAGTATCTTAAAAGAAAAAATAAGCTTAAATCTTATCCCACCACATCATTTGATGAGTAAATCGCTTTTGTTGCATAATAATTTTATGCTGAATAATTTTATACGCGTATCTCATTCTTCTCATCTACAATCTCCCTATATTTAATCTTTCCATCACCGCAACGCAGCATAGTATATACTAACTGAACTAAATAATATTTGTAATAGTAAATGCCAGATATATTAAAAATATTCTTATTGGTTAACAAAAAATATAATTGCTCTGTAAAAACGTATGGAAAAACCTAATCTGAAATTCTAATTTTCATATTTGTTCGGCACATACCATCTCCACTCCAAACCTCACTACCAACACAGTGGTGACAATAAAACAAACCATTTGGATCATATTTATCTTTTATTTCTAAGAGTTTTGGATAATTATCACCCCAAAATGTTTGTTGCCAATTAGACTGAAAATAATCAGCCTCATTAGCATAAGCCCCTGCATTAGGCGCCATTGCTTGAATGAGTGACATGGCTTCATTAATATTTGTAACTTTTTGCTGAATTTTAGTTTCCCCCTGTAATGTTTTATCTAGCTGTGGTTGGCTTGTACTATAACTCATAATAACCAATGCACCTGCATTCAAAACCTCCGGATGCATAGAGGTATTTTTAGACAGTTTAATCGCATTTTCTGAAGCGCCAGCCAAACCTTTATTTATTTGAATTGAGACAGGTGCTAAACGAGATGCTTGATACATAGTGGCTGCCGTACTTTTAATACTATCCTGATCAAATAATGCCATGGGAAGCCACCAAGATTGATAGGTATACCAATAACTAAAGACCTCTCCACTATTTGGTGCCCACCAATATTCGCCAGGACGTGCATTAGGACCCGTATTTTTAACAACTAACTCAGGGTGGTTCTGTTCCCAAAAATTATAATCCCATACTTTCGTTGATGGAATATCAATATAAGCATGTTCAAATTCTATATCATCTTGTGATGAAACCCATTGAATAAAGGGTTGCCAGATTTTTTCAGCATCTGATTTAGATATGCCCTGAGATACCATAAACACATCCATGGTATTATCTGGCTTAAAGGAAAATTGCTCTCCCCAGTTTTCATTGTTTAAACCATCACGATAAAAGGTTAAATACTGTGCAATCAATTTTTGGTATGCGATAGCATTCTTTGCTTTAATTTCACCTTTCATGATGCCAAAATGGCTTGGTAAGGGATGTGTTCTATAGGTTAAATGGGTAACAATACCAAATGTACCTCCCCCGCCACCTTTTATTGCCCAAAATAAATCTTCGTTCTGACATGCATTTGCGATAACAATATCGCCATTAGCGGTTACAACCTCTGCTTCGATAATGCCACCAGCACCTGTCCCATATTCTTTTGACCAACTGCCAAAGCCACCCCCTTGAGGGAATCCGCCAGCAGCACCAACCGTGGTACACCCACCACCTTGGACATATCGATGCTGATTAGTCGTCACTTCTGTATAAGCTTCTATCCAGCGTGTACCCGCACTAACAGTTACTGCAGAGACATCTAGCTTATGAGATAAACAGTTCTGAGGAGTAAAATCTTCATGATAGGTAATATCACGCATATTATGTGTCCACACTAAAAGTGAATCTGGTGCATTAGAACGACCCAAGTAATCATGCCCTGCACCTTTGACAACGAGTCTTAAATTATTTTCTCGGGCAAAATTAACAGACTTAACGACATCATCTGTATTTACTACTTCCACAGCATAAGTGCTGGCTTCATTTTGCCAAGCATTTTGCCAACCTTGAGACTCATTGTTTCCAGGTTTAGATTGTA
>JAOMSY010000143.1 GCA_028355575.1 Francisellaceae bacterium
CAGTAGCAATCCTGATATTGATGTCCACGGTAAAATTCGTGATTATGTAGCAGCTCACTGTAATGTTCAAGACAGCAGTACTAAAAATGACATTTTAAACACTCACTTGGCTAAAACAGGCGATGCGCTATATAAGTCAAGTAATAGTGCCAAAAAAGTATCAATGCAGACTCCAAAATTTATGTCAGCTGACCGCACGAATGACTTTTTTACAGTGAAGCTTGAAAATAATCAATACCAATTAACACACCTTGACCCTGCCGCACCATACCGTAGATATGTTGCGTGTATTCAAAATGGACAAAATAATATTTTTACGGATATTTGGCACAAACTTTGTGATGCAGCATTAGCGGTGATTAAAAGAATTAAACAAGCCATAAACGCCATTGTGAATATGCTGAATAAAGTACTAGGCGCGATTGCTGATTTAGGTATACCTGGTATTTCAGACTTAGCAAAAATTGCCAAAGGCGTTGTTTCATTTTTAGGTGCAGTCATTAATGCTGCGCTCGATTATATGGCTGCCTTTATCAACATGCTTAAATATCTGTTTGACTTTAAAAGAGCTCAGGATATTGGCATACAAGTCCTGGAATTATTAACTGCTGTTTCAGGCGCAACGCAGGTTAAGTCTTTTTCAATGGACAAACAGAAATTAACTAGTATTGATACGTCTAAAGTAAAGGTTACTACGGGTCAATCTGGGATTCTTGAAAAATATCGAAATGATGCACATAATACATCAGGCAAGACAAATAGCCGCCCAGAAAACATGAATCACATTCATAATACTATGAGTAAACACGAAAGCTCCTCTGGAAGCAGCAGTGTGAGTAAGAATCTACAAGGGTCCCCTATAACAAGCTTGCAGTCAGATGATGGAATTATGACAATTGTTGAACTGTTCTCAAGCGTCAGTGATCCCGCCTCAGTTATACAGTTTCCAAGCTTGTTAGAAAAAGTTTCTACCATTGACTTTACAAAAATCATAACTCAGAGCATAAACGGCATTCCAAGCAGCATTGAAAGTATTTTTAATGATGTTTTCACTACAAATATTGGGGAGCTTGTCGTTGAGGTAATGGGCGCGCTTACTATTAACAAATTCTTAGGCGAAGTACTGTCTTTTATTTTAGGTGTAACGCTCAAATCGTATAAAGACATTATGGAATTACTCATAGGCTATCCACTAATGTTACTCTCTGAGTTGCTAATTGGAACGGTTAAAGGTATTTGCAATGACCAACAACAATCGTGGCCATCAGAATATGATAAAATAGAAGGAATGCTTGATTCTGTAATTAAACTATATAATGGTCAGTCAAGCACATTGTTTGCAAATTCAGGTACTTGGAAAAAAGATGCTCTGGTATGGTTTAATGCGATATATGGCGCTTTTGAAAATGTACTGGATCTATTGCAAACTATTTTTATTCCAGAAGATGAGGACGAGAAAAAAGCATTAATGCAACAGTCCAATTTCATTAAAACTCTAGTAACCATATTTAATATTAACGACTATATTTCTGGGGTTATTAACTGGACTAGTTCTTCGTTATCTCAGGCTTCTGGTATTGCGTCCACTTTTTTCAATGTGGACTTTGCAAAGAGCAATGACTTTTTTGAGTCACTCGGGAATGGTTTTGATACAAAAGGTTTTGGAGATGATGCTGATGAGGGGTTATCGGCTATGTCATTCATTTTTGACTTTTTGTCTTACGGCTGCCAATCTGCCCAGCTATATTATACGCTTACAGGGAGAGAAAATAATGAATTTAATAACTTTAAAGAAAGCTGGGGCGCTATTACACCGTTTATCAGCCTTGGGATGACTATTGCGTATATGAGCATTAATGGAGAAATAATTGAAAAAGGCCCCCAGTCCAGACAATATCTGAATGATCGTGTTGGCTCTTTAGTTGGTAATGTTGATGACGTTTTATCAGCAGTATATAAATTTAAAAAAACTAAAGATAAAGCTTATTTTAATCCAGATATAGTCGTAGCAATGGCCGCTCTTAAGGTTTTAAAGGTTGGCTCAAATGTAATCGCTGTTGCGCTACCTGAAGACAGCTAGAACAGCTATATAAAACACACCTGAAATTGCTATTTCTCTCTCAAGTCATGTGGTTCGAACACACTTTTAATCGCTGCATTCATATGTCTTAAAATAAAAGTTACAGCTTTCTATTTCGCTAAAGAATCAATTTGTTGAATTTTGATCTACACGGAGCAGAATTGTTTCTATTTTAATTTTACGTTATTGGCTAATATGTGCGCATACAGCAGAAAGTCAATATGGAGTAAACAATATGAAATATAAATTACGTTTCAATGCCACTTTATTATTATCATTTATCGCCATTGTTTTAGTTATATGTTTTGCAGCGACTGCAATTGCTTCTGGTCGAGCAATGCAAACCATTAACGATAATATTTGTGCAGTTAAAGTTGATAAGAATAGTGACGTGTATATGTCATTATAACCAACTTGCTTATAAGAATTTAACAATTGATACACCCAAAAGGAGAGAACCATGAAACTAACTAAATTTAAAACTGCCCTAACTGCAATAATCGTAATATCTTGTGTAGCGCTAAGTGCTTTTGAAATTGGTCATTCAAGAGTAAATCACTTAGAAATGACG
>JAOMSY010000144.1 GCA_028355575.1 Francisellaceae bacterium
TCAAAGGAACTCCATCATGCGACCAGATTTTCTCTCTATTGACTTTAACACCTCAGAACATTTACCAAACTTTACCCAAGCTTCTTGGCAGCAACACACTAGTCGACTCTTAGATGAAATAAATGAGATCTTGGGTGATTTTACCGGCAGAGTACAAAAGCTAACCGGTATCGATAAGTTCCAGGAGTTATCACAAATCCAACAAACCTGCATCACAAACCTACAAGGTTCAGCGATTAACTACACTCAAGAGTTAATTAATAGCCAATTATCATTATTCAGGGATTACCTAGGTACGCTGAATGATGACCCAGATCCAGAAACCAAGTCCCATGCAAACAGCAAAGAAAGCCACTTGGACGGTCTCGAAGAAATACAAATGATCTCAAATTAGACTTACTTTCTTGAGTGATATAACAAATAAAACTATTACCAACCCGTTATATAAAATACAATGGAGCACATATGAAACATAGAATATTAGCTACAGCAACAATTATAGGACTATCAACAACAATCTTGAGCGGTGCCTTTGCAGCAAATATAAAGCCCACTCAAAACATACCAGATAATCCAACTACATCTCAGATTTCAACATCAATTAATCTCTACCAAGACGCTGATAGCAGCTCTATACTATTGGTAACTATCCCTTATGCAAAACTTCAATCATACAAGGCCATTTATACCAATAAAGATGGCTGGACAAAAATAGGCAACACCCAGAACGGTGATATTGGATGGATCAAACCATTAAAAGACCGCTTAAAACCTTTAGAAACCGCTTTACTAGATATAGAAAAACAACAAAATAAAATTGTTGAGCAGTATCGTACTGAAATATTCAAAGCTCAGCAACAGGAGTCGGGCGTCATTAAGCAGCTCCAAGCAATAAGTAAATTCGAACGCCATGTGCCAAATCATAATGCTATTGAAAGTTAGCGCTTAGACTAGGGTAAATTAATTCAAGATAGTTGCTTGTTATGCAACCAAATATGAAGTTTGGCGAGGCTCGTTCAAGATATCTATAAGCATACTTGTTAACAGACCCTCTACTCTTGACAGATATACCACATCACTTTCTGCTTAAGATTATTGAGTTTGAAACCAACAAAGTATAGCAGATTTATAACTCACCACGGAAATTAGGAGTGGGCCATAACCATGCCATCAAATCATTCACCTAGCTTTTCAAAATCACGCCTTATTATAATTCTATCTCTACTCTGTATTTTGTTTATCGGAATCATTTGGCGTTTGATTTATATTAGCACCAAAGATTATGCTTTCCTTAAAAATGAGGGAGATAAACGTACTTATCGTATTCAGGAACAACATGGCTACCGTGGTAGTATTGTAGATAGAAACGGCTATCCTCTCGCCGTTAGCACTCCTGTTAATTCTATTTGGGTTGACCCCAGATATGTCGAATTAAACTCTACTCTCACATACGCTTTTAAATTACTAGGCTTGTCAAAAACACAACAAGATAGAATTCTTGCCCGTCTACAGCCTAAACTAGGTCACAGTGGCTTTATTTACCTTAAGCGTCAGGTTGCTCCATTTATTGCTCAAAAGATTGATGACTTGAATATTCCAGGTGTTTACTTAGAAAAAGAGTATAAGCGCTACTACCCTGACGGTGAAGTAGTCGCGCATGTTGTCGGATATACAAATATTGATGAAAAAGGGCAAGAAGGCATTGAGTTACAATATGATGATTGGCTCAGTGGTCGATCTAGCCGTGAGGTCGATTTAAAAGACTTAAAAGGAAACATAATTAAGACCTTACAAAAAAGCTCAGCCATGGAGCCAGGAAGCGGTATTGCCTTAAGTATTGACCGACGCATTCAATATGTTGCCTATAAAGCACTAAAAGACTCTATTAAAGAGAACCAAGCAGCTTCTGGAAGTGTAGTAGTTTTAGATGCGAGAACCGGTGAAGTATTAGCAATGGCAAATCAACCTTCTTATAACCCCAATAATATGCAGCAAGCCCTACCTGAAACACGGCGTAACCGCGCCGTCACCGATGTATTTGAACCAGGATCAACCATAAAAAGTTTTTCGGCATTAATGGCATTAGAGTCTAAACAATACTCCTTGGACAGTATTATACCAACTGCACCCGGATATTATCGTGTAGGTAAAAGAATGGTGCGTGATTTTAAAAATTATGGAGACATGGATTTAGGCTATATTTTACAAAAATCAAGCAATGTGGGCATTTCCAAGATCGTATTGTCGCTGCCGCATGAATTACTATCAGACACGCTACTTACTGCTGGGTTTGGACATAAGACTAATGTTGACTTCCCTGGTGAAAGAGATGGCTATGTGCCTACACCAAGAACATGGGGAGAATTTCCTTTAGCAACACTATCATTTGGATATGGGATGAATACTACCGCACTACAATTAGCACAAGCCTATACGACCATTGCTGATCATGGTGAAATGATCAAACCCACCCTACTACATTTAAGCAAAAATGATTCTCCTAAAAAAGTAAAAGTGGTTGACGCTAAAGTTGCTGATGAAGTCTTAGGTTTATTAAATGGTGTCGTTGAAGGACCTGGCGCAACTGGCAGACGTGCTAATATAGAAAACTATCATGTTGCAGGTAAAACCGGTACGGTACG
>JAOMSY010000145.1 GCA_028355575.1 Francisellaceae bacterium
TCACATACACGCAATGAAGCAAGATGCAAAAATGGAAATGTAGTTTCATATTTGCACTCTGCAAAAATATTATTATGTAAATGATTAAAGAGAATAGATTTTAAGGAAGATTACTTTACTGGCAAAGCTTTTAAGATTACTTCTAACAGCGTTATTTATGATTAACTCTTAGAATATAAATCATAAGTTGTTTAAGGTGAATTTATGGTTCAATCGACATTTATATCCAAGCCTTTGAACTATACTTACCAATTTCTTTTATTAAAGTTAATGATAATCTAATTAATTTTATAAATTAGCGGTCGCCAAATTCAAAGAAACATCATAAGTACCTGCTTTAGCAGCTGCAAGTTTAGCAGCATCAACTGTAACTTCAATTTTTTCAGGATTATTACAATCAACATGGTTGTTGTCACCTTGTTGTTTAAAGTTTAAAGCCTCACCATATTTTACATTCTGGCTATTAAACTTGACATTATAGTCAACATCACCAAGCCCATTCTGCCCTTTCATGATAAAACCACCTTCATTGTTTGTAGCAGTTAATTGCATTGTTTTATCTAGATCATTCGTATAAGTACAAAAAGTACCTAGGTCAAAAGTTTTATCTACACCGTCAACTTTTGCGTCAGTTACATCTTGGGCCGAAATAACTATATTGCTATTCAAATTCAATGTATTTAACAAATTAGTATTTTTGATTGTTACTGTAGATCGTTGCACACCTGAAGCTAGTCCACCCTGTCCACTTCCAGTTGAGGAATTACCCGAGTTACTTCCACCAGTTGCACCATAGGCATTTCCATTACCATTCTGACCACCGTTACCATTATTTGAACCGTAACCATTGGCATTACCTTTAGGTGCTGCATATGCACCTGTAAGACCTAAAGATAAAGCAACAAAACCTACTAAAGCAATTTTTTTAAAACCCATAACATCTCTCCTATAAAAATTTGATTATTTAAAAATCAGGATGGATTATATGCATATTTTGCACATTTACAAGTTTTAAAATACCAATAAGCTTGTTTAGCTAAAATTTGAAGTTAGTCTATGGCTTCCCAAACACCCCATTGTCCGGTGGTTCCTGGCTCATCACCTTGAGTCCACCATTTTGCTCTATAAGTAATGCTATTATGTGTTATTACATCATTCTCTACATATATATCACCACTATTCCAAATTATTGCCTGTATTTCTACTACAGGAACAGTTCCATCTGGATTAGCTTTTTGACCCATATGCTCAGCAGCTGCTTGAGATAAAGAAAGCTCAGGTTCATACACAGAATCTTGCGTAAAATCCCAAAACCAAACCCCACCGAGCTTATACTCACTTGGCTCAACAGTAGGTGTCGGTGTTGGCACAGGCGTTGGAACTGGAGTTGGAATAGGTGTCGGCACTGGTGTTGGTACCGGAATTGATGCAGGGGAAGGATTTGGAGACGGGCTAGGCTCTGGTGTTGGCGTCGGAACAGGTGTTGGCGTCGGAACAGGTGTTGGCGTCGGAACAGGTGTTGGCGTCGGAACAGGTGTTGGCGTCGGATCAGGTGTTGGCGTCGGAACAGGTGTTGGCGTCGGAACAGGTGTTGGTGATGGTGTCACACCTCCGAAATCGACATCACTACAAGCGTAAAAAGCTTCTGGACTGTAATCTAACCTTCTTTGCCAAATAGTATATATAATATGCCTACCGGACTTATTTACAGGTAATACACAATCTTTGGTAACTAACGGCTCACTTGGACCAGGACCAATTTCACAAAATGGTTCTTCCTCAAGATCATCCCAAGTCAAAGGCTGTGAATGGTCATAACTGTCTTTAGTAATATAAAATTCAAAGTACTGCGTTTGATGCGGCGCTTGTTCTTCAAACTTAAATGTGTAAGTAGATCCAGCAGTCAAAGGTGTTGCAGGCCATTGCCAATTAGCACTTTGTTCGTTATAACCTCGCATAGTGGCATTATCACCACCAGAACATAACATCCCATCTGGTACAACAGCTTTATGATTTCCGTTAGCATTTGATTGCAGTACGCCCATCCAATCATAAAACAATTGCGACGTACCACTCGCCTCTTTTGCTGCAGCACAAGCTTCTGTTTGTGGGTTTTCGGGACTATCTTGATATCGACAGTAATAAGATCGACTGATTGGATCAGTAGTTGTACCGTGCGCAATACTTTCCTCTGCAATTATCCCTAAAGAAATCACCAATATCATACTAAGTGGTTTTGCATTTAATTTATATTTCATAACTTTTTCCTCAAACTTTTAAATTAAACTTTAAACACATGGTTAATTAATTTTTTTCCAAACATCCCATTGGCTAGAATGCTGGTCAGGAATTTTCCCTTGCGTCCACCACTTGGCTTCGTATGTACTTCCTTGGTAATTAACTTTATCACCTTTTTGATATACACCATTTACTGTCCAAGTTAATACACTTGGTGTTGGTGAAGCGCTACCTTGTCCGATAGCTTTCCAAACCTGATATTGGCCGGAATTGCTAATAGGGTTCTGCCCCTGAGACCACCATTGCGCCTCATAGACCACACCACTTTTAACCGCTTTATCTCCATCCTGATACACCT
>JAOMSY010000146.1 GCA_028355575.1 Francisellaceae bacterium
ATCAGCTAAGTATGTCGAGTAAAAAATTATTTTTAATTTGTTGTTTTAGTATTTTATTTAGCTGTTGCTATTTTTTTGCTTCAGATTTATACGTGCCATCGTTACCAGATATTATGCGATCATTTAACGCTAATTCGTCTGCTGTCCAGTTTAGTGTTTCAGGATTTTTATTCGCGATAGGATTTTCACAAATAGTATATGGTTCGTTGTCAGATAAACATGGGCGTAAACCTATTTTGTTAATTGCATTATGCATTATGTTACTCGGAACCTTAATTTGCATATTTTCAACAAATATATGGATGTTCAATACTGGCAGGGTGGTTCAAGGTATTGGTGCCGGAGGATTTGCAGCAAACGTTAACACTATTGCAAGAGATGTTATGACCGAGGAGCAGTTTATAAAAATATGGCCTTGGGTCTCGATTAGTTTCACGGTTATACCCAGTATTTCACCAGCATTGGGTGGCTATTTACAAAGCATAGATGGTTGGTTTACAAATTTTATGTTTCTACTGATATTTCAGGCTTTATTATTTCTGTTATTAGTTTTTCTCTTTAAAGAAACACATTTACATAAAGATCCAAACGCAGTAAAAATTAAAATCATTATAAATAATTATAAGAAAATGTTATCACACAAGCGATTTATGCTATACAGCTCAATTTCTGTATGTGGCTTGTCTGGCCTTATTTTTTTCTATACAGTTGGTCCTTTTATCTACATTCATGAGCTTGGGTACGATCCTCAGACTTTTGGGTGGTTGGCTTTTAGTTTGGTGATATTTATGTTTATTGGCAGGCTGACAAATGCACTTTATACATCTAAAAGATTCTCACAAAATATTAATATATTAATATTTTCAATGGTTTCACTTTCTGGATCACTTTTCGCCGTCATAGCTTCAATAGTTGGTTTATTGCCAGATTATGCTGTTTTAATTGGCGTGATGTGTTTTTGTTTGGGGAGTGGTGTAATGAATCCAAATAGTTCTACTCAAGCACTAAGTATTTTTAAAGAAGCGAAAGGTGCTTCTGGAGCTTTATTTGGTTGTATCTTTTTAATTGGGCCAGGTATTGCGAGTAGTATTGCAATGTTGTTGCCTAATAAACTAATCATAATTGCTATATTCTTACTTTGTTTGAGTATATTATCCGTATTTTCAATTACTTTAATATTATATTCAGCTTCAACACAAAATCGGTAATGATTTAAATTGGCAGAGTTGATAAATCCCTCTTTTTAATATGCATTTTTCTTAATGCTAAGGCAATATAGGCGCAGATAGAAAGTGTAGATAATATTATGGCTAAATTTGCGGTAGTTGCTGAGATGATGGATGCAAAATAACTGCTTAAAAATAAACCACCCATTTGTAAAAATCCATAGATTGCGCCACAAGCGCCTGAAATTTTTGGAAACATGCTCAAGGCGCTTGCTGCTGAGAGTGGTGCAACCAGGCTACCGCTAGCGGCAAATAAACACATTGATGCAATAATAACAGTAACTGAATCATAGCCGAGCATATCTGTAACTAGGATTGATAGGCCTGCAATAACCATTATAGTTAAGCCTAATTGGATGATTGTATTTGCAGAGTAATGCTTTTGTAGGTACGTAGAAGATATAATTCGAGCCATTAATGAGAAGCTCACAATTAATACGGATATATAGCCAAAATGCATTGGTGATAAGCCGTAATGCTTGATCAATAAAAACGGACCGATTGTGTAGAACACAACTAAGCCTGATAATGCTGCAATCATCGCAAACGTCACAATCATGAAATCTATATTTTTTATTATGCTTAGGTAGTTAGATGATAGCGTCGTAATCTCTAATGCTTTAGGGTTCCTATTAGAGTGCGTTTCATTTAAATAAAAACAGATCGCCAGCGTTAATATTAAGGCAAATACTCCCATAAAGATGAAGCTCGCTCTCCAGCTTAAATTGGTTTCAATAACTCCTCCAATTAGAGGTGCAATTGCAGGGGCAATTAAGAAAAATATGCTCAGTAACGAGACGATTTTGACAAATTGTTCCTTAGTGGCAACGTCTTGAACAATGGTTCTGGCTAGCGTCATTAAAGAACCAGCACCAATTCCTTGAATAGCTCTGCCGATAAATAAAGTATCGATATTTGTTGAGCACGAACATACTATTGAGCCGGTTAAATAAACTAAGCTACCAAGGAGGATAATTGGTTTTCTGCCATATTTATCAGATGCTGGGCCATAAAATAACTGTGAAATGGCTAAGCTCGCTAAGAATAAACCAATTGTCATTCTTGCTGCTTCTGATCCGATATGAAAATACTGCGCCATGCTTGGTAGGCTGGGTACAAACATATCTGAAGCAAAAAAATAGGCGCATGCAAGGAGTAAACTCATAATACTGGTAGAAATAAGTTTTGTATTCATGGAGATCTCCTTTATGTTTAACGAACGTTCAGTATTGTATGCTTTTATGAACGAATGTTCAATAAGTATTTCAAATTCATCATTTATGGGGATAGACTTCTGTTATTAATTAATATTTAGATGAAATATGTCCGCAGATTCAAAAAAAGAAAAAATAATTAAAGCAGCTAGGGT
>JAOMSY010000147.1 GCA_028355575.1 Francisellaceae bacterium
AGTGCCATTTTTGGCTGCAAAACGTAATTTAATCGTGTTTACGCCAGATTGATCCTGTTTTTTTATATTGAATAACCTTTTTAATCACAAACCATAAAACAACTGCTGCAATAATAATTATGAAGGCCACATTTTCATAATGAGCAAACTTAGAGAAAAATTTCTTTGCTACCGCACCACAGGCAAAACCAATACTAAAGAAAACAGCACTCCAAATAAATGATGCAAACATATCAACAATTAAGAACTTAAGTTGACTTAATTTTGTTGACGCACCAATAATAAAAGGTGAAATAAACCTAACGCCAGGTAAAAAACGATAGATAAAAATAAATATGAACTCATGATGACTAATAAATTTGGTGATTTTATGTGCCTTGGGATGATCCACTTTATCATGATGAAAATAGCGCTCTGAGCGTTTTCCAAGATAGAAATATACTTGATTAAAGGCACTACCACCGATGGTTAAAAAGACAACACCCCAAACAATCGAAATATGACCTGCGTGAGATGCGACACCGCCCATAATCGCAATCGTTGCACTATTTATTGCAGCAGCGAGTAGCAATATTAAATAGCTATTGGCATAGAGGATCGCTAATATGGAACCCATATATTTATCCTTCTTCAGCTATGACGAAATTACGTCCATGATCTTTATGACGTCGAATTAAGAAGACCGTGTACATTGATATAATTGCTGAGAAGAAACACCAAACCGAATTAAATGCATAACTATATAGAACATAGGTAGCAACAACAGAAACCAATATTAATAAGCCAAATATTTTCATGGCTAAATCGCGACTAATTAATAAAGGAACAATAATGATTGCAATATACATATACTTCGGAATTGAAGTCCCCAATAACGCATGGTAAATCGTTGTGTAATTATATTGTATCGAACTAGCACACATATTTGTTTGCACAGAATGATCATTCAAAAGGTAAGGAATAAATCCTACAATACCAATCGTTGCGCCGGTAATTGCAAAAGCAAGTTTAATCCATGCACGGGTACACAACCTATTCTTGGCGACAAAATACGCAGCTAATGGAATCCAGAAAGGCCACCAAAAATGTGAGAAAAATACAAATCCAACCGAAAAATATCGTATCCAATGCTCTGAATTAGCGGCTAATGAAAGCCAGACCCCTCCTTCAATAAGTTGTTGAATGCCAAAAAATAAAGGAACACAAGCCAACATTAAATAGTGATTGCGTTTCAATTCAATCGCTGAATAAATACAATAAATACCAGTTGGAACAAGAAATGCACCAGCGGTAAAACTTGCTGAAGCTGAAAAACACATATGATACCCTAATACTTTTGTCTTGCCTTAAGCTTAGTAAACAATAAGTGAATTTTTCAAGCTTTTTGAAATAGGATTAAATACAACAGAAGATTTCTATATACCTTTAAAACAAATCATCCAATAGATTTAAAGCTAATAGTCATTACCAGTAAACTCATCATCTGCACAAGGCGACTTTAAGTTACTAGGTGGTAAATATGCCATACCAACCCTTACTGACGGCGGTAAGTTTGCAATAGAGGCAGGTTTAAAATCAAATATACCTAATGATTTAACATTAGGGAAACATTTCAACACATGCTCAGGAAGTGTATTTGAATCAACACGAGAATTAACGACATGTGGGTTATCTTTTGCCATCCATACAAACATTGCCCCCTGTTTCATCATGTTATCAATATTAACCCAAGGACTTTCTTCTAAAGACCAATCTAAAAAAGGAACTGGATGATGTGGAATATAAGTAGTCATATAGGCTGCAACATAGTGGTCACCCGCAACATAATCTAACGGCATATTTTGTTTATTATTAATCTTCCACTCTTCTTGGACCTTTGCCGCTATAGACTCTGCTGGGAAATAGGCATTTGAATTTGGATAACCTAATTTGTAGGGATTAACAGCAATCGCAATAAACCTTGAAGCAGGCAAAGCAATCATGGTAAATGCGAGTAATCCAATAAATATTTTAAAACGTTTTGCAGTGACTTTTGGCCTGATAACATAAACAAGAGCAATACCAATCATTGGGAAGTATGGTACAAACCAGTTATTATTCATTTTAGAACCAGTAAGAAACCCAAAAGTTATAGTCACCAAAAAACAACCTAATGCCATAAAAAATAGATATTGCTTCTTATACGGCGTTGTATATTCAGCTGAAAACTTTTGTGCTCTGGAACCTATAAAAGCAAGCAGCATTAAAAACATAGGTGCAATAGTACCTAATTGATTAAGCGTCATTTGAAATGGATCTCTAATTCTTGCAGACCAACTCACTTCTGAAACAGTACTATACAATGCATACTGAATCTCAGGAAAACCATGCAGAGATGAATAATAAAAATGAGGGATGACCAAAATAACAGCAAAGGCAACTGCAATATATGGTCCAGGTACTAATAATTTTCTACGTGCCAATGCGTTATATAGCATAAATATAAAGATCGCGATAAATATAATTGCACACTGATACTTATCCATGACATTACACGCAACCAATAAACCAACCAATAGCCAATAACTAA
>JAOMSY010000148.1 GCA_028355575.1 Francisellaceae bacterium
TTTGCATCAAAAGGTAATGGAATTGTAATAATACCAGAGTATTTAGAATTGAATTACATGCAGCAATATGGGCTTAAAAAAATAAAAAATGCTTCAATAAAAGCCAAAGAAATAAAATTTTATTATAAGGCTGATTTAAGCATAGCTAAAATGAATACAATTAGAGCAGTGTATAAAAATATATGTGGCGGTAGCTAATTTAATAACCGAAAGCTTAAGTTTGAAATGGTATTAATCTTTTTTATAAGGAAAAGATAAAATGATAATTAGCCCATTTGGTTCCTGATTATTAATATCAATTTTACCTTTATGTATTTGCGTGATTAGCTTAACAATAGCCAGACCAAGCCCGTGGCCACCTTTAACTTTAGAAAGGGTGGCTTTGTCACTGTAATAAGGTGTAAGTACTTTTTTTATTTTATCTTCAGGAATACCAGGACCATTGTCTGAAATTTCTATAAAAATTCTATCTTCATCAACTCTAAAGACGACTTCGCATTTTTCTGCATAGCGATGCGCATTATTAATTAAGTTCTTGATGGATCTAATCAGTAATGCTTCATTGCCAGTTAAATAAATATTCTCTGGCGTATTAAAGTAAAATTGAGTTCTATCCTCTAATTTGGAATAGTCCCTTACCAAGTGGCCCTGAATATTTTTAACTAAGAATTTTTCTTTTTGCTTTTCAGAGACTAAATCACATTGATATTGTACTTCAGCATAAGTAAGAGAAGATTCAATCACTGTTTTAAGTTCATCAAGAATTTCATTTAAGTCTTCTGCTTTTTCAGGTAATTTTTTGCTCAGTAGCTTTGAAAAAATATAGGCAGAAGTAAGCGGTGTTTTTAAATCATGTGAAAGCGATGAGAGCATTAATGTTTTATCTTTCATTAACTTGTTGATTTTGTTTTGCATTTTTTTTATGTTACTTAAGTCAGATTGTGAGGGTTTAAATACAGTATGCTTTTGTACTTCTCCAACTGAAATTTTAAACAACCATAAAGGCAGTAATTTTCGGTATCCTTTAAAAATAAAAAGTAACAGTATGATCGTAATTAAGTAGATAACCATCATGATAATAATGGCATAGTGGATCATAAAATTATCGCGATTATAAATAGTAAAATTACCCCATTTATTTAGTACGGGATAATATTCAGAAATTGTCACAATATTGGTTGCTCTGAATTGTTCAATCAATTCATTGTAGTCAGTGAAACTAATCATATTTTTTTGAACAATATAACCTGCAGGGTCTAGATCACCAATATTAAATGTAAAAAGGGCATCGTTATTTGAAGACTCTCTGAGTGCATCAATATCGCGTTCTAAATGAGCTGGATCTTCTTTTAGATCCTCTCCTAACCAGGTTACTAAATTAATACCATAGCCAACTAGGCGAGTTGAACGCTCTGAGTGTGTTACCTGGTCTTGATATATTTGAATAAAAACAATAACAGCAACTTGTATTGAAATAATAAAAACAAAAAAATAGGCAATTTGTCGAATACTAAATTTTTTGAGTAAGTTATAAAATATCTTCATGTAGATTAGTTTGTGCCGTTTCAGTTGCTGCAATCCACTGATACCCTTTATTCCTGACAGATGAAATAACGGGATCTTCGAATGCTTTTAACTTAGATTTTAGCCGATATATTAAAGTATCGATAGACCTGCTCATTGTTGATGAATAATTTTGAACATTTATTGACCTCGCTATGTCTTCTCTCGATAAGACCTGTCCAGAATGAGATAGAAAATAATTTAATGCCATATGCTCATTCGCGGTTAAATCTACCTCATCAAGCTCGTCATTTAATAATAATTTTTTCTCAGGATGATATTCTAATGTTGCAAATTTATAACATTTTTCAAGCGACTTAATGTTTTTAAAATCTTCATCTAAGAAAGGTCGCTCACTTCTGCGGAACACATTTTTTATTCTTAATAGAAGCTCATCAGGGTCAAAAGGTTTTTGTATATAGTCATCGGCACCTGCTAATAAACAAGGTACGGCAGTATCTTTTGTCGCAGTTAAAATAATAATAGGTGTATTTGAATGCTCTCTTATTGATTTACACACATCTATACCATTCATATCAGGTAAAATAATGTCTAATAATATGACATCAACCTTTTCATTTTGAAGTAGCTCAATGCCTTCTTTGGCGGTTGAGCCTATGAGTACATTATAATCAAGTTCAGTTAAATATTGGTTTAGCATTTTTTGAATTGAGCTTGAATCTTCAATTAATAAGATGTTCATAACCTTACACAGTCCTTCTGTTCTATTTTTGACCAAAACATGTCTGCGTACATAATAAGTGTAATGAATCTATTTCTAAATAGCTTGTTGATGACTAAATGTGACTAAATGTGACATATCTCCATAAGCTTTTAAAAAGCAGATATTTAATTGCAAACTTTTCTGAGATAACTTATTGAGCTTGGATTGCAGATAACAGCCAGTCAACTGAATAAGTTAAATAGTTAAATACCACGTAAGTTTTGAGAAACTTTTCTCCCACTCCACCCTTTGCCATTTATACCGTTTGCA